>JAGLFE010000003.1 GCA_023144675.1 Thiomargarita sp.
TATCTAGGACAGTGAGTAGTTACTTTATATTTTCTAACATCTGAATTCATCTGCGTAACTTCAGTTAATAAAAAAAAGCCCAATACCTAAAAAAATGTGAGTTTTTCTTGGTTTTGATTTAATTGTTTGTTGAAGTTCGTTGTCTTACTCCAACCTACGAGCTTATTAGTTCATTTCTTCAATTACTCGCATGGTCTCCACACTTACTGTACAAACTTGTTTTAGTAAATCAATAACTTGCTCCTTATAATCGGCAAATCGGTAAGTATTGAATTTTTCTGCAATGGTTTTATCGCGTGGTTTTTTCTCTTTATATTGGTCAAGCACCCACTCCAAAGCACTACGATTACCTAATTTATATTGCCATGCTATCTTAGGTATGCCTTGCAAAGTTGTTTGATTATCAAGGTAAATTTTGCCAGCGTCCTTATCGGCTTTTAATTTTGGTTTGTTTAGTCCTTTGGTTTCAATATCAATTCGTTTTAGTGGATATTTCTTAACTTTTTCGTAGTTAATATGTAAGTCCATTAATTTTTTGCCCATGTTCACCCACTTAGTAAAATCATCATAAAACGGCAAGCGTGGAAATTCTCTTTTGAGGTTAAGGGCATACTTCTCTCGGTATAGGGGATTGTGCAAAACGGCGTAAGTATAATGGAATATGTCCAGTTTAGTAATAATTTGGTCTTGATAATGGTTTTGAAACTGTTTTAAGCCCCAATCGGTAATATTGTCAATGCGAGTGCCATCAGGAGAATAGCGGTAGAGGGGCAGGCATTGTGTACTGCCACCACCAACTAATAATGATCCGTATTCGATTAAATTATCTGTAGCAACAGTAGTAAATATTTTACAGTTATAGTTAAATGCAATTATTGTGTTTTTTTCTTTTAAACTTGGAAAAATTTCATCTAATTGTCCACGTAAATCAATTGGAATATATCCAAAATATAGATACATAGAAGTAAATGGACGGTAAAGAGATTTTCTTATATTTTTATTACTGAACTTAGCTTTTTTATTTTTTCTAAATTTATCCCTTTTTATCATCTTGCTCCACTTGATATCACCAACAACTGGGTTAGATTCTTCTTTTTTACCTTTTCTTAGTTTGTCTCTTTTTAATCTACTACTCCACTTGATAATATTTCTTTCTTGTAAAAAATCATCGACAACTGGGTTAGATTCTTCTTTTATATCTTTATAAGTATTTGCTTTTTTGTACTCTTCCCATCTAATTAATTCACTATTATATTCATTTAAAAAGTATTTGGTTTTAGATTGTAAATATTCTTTATTAAAATCATATACCCAATCATCCCTACCAGTCATTGTTCCTTTGGAAAATAACTTAAAAACAGCCTGTTCGTCTTTTGGATTTTTGACTAACTTAGTTTCTTTAGTAGCTAATGGCAATAAATCATCAAAATCATTATTGGTAATGTTTAACCAATTATAATTTTTGTCGGGCATAATGCGTGCAAAATCAAGTTGTTTAAATGAATTATCCATTAAAAACTGGAGTTTTTCAGTATTTGGAGATTTTACATAATAGATTTTACATGAAGTTGCACCTTTTATTTTTATGAAAAACGAAATAGCAATACCTACTTTCACGTTAAAAACGTTTTCTTTACTACCTTTTCTAATATCGCCACCCAAGTCAACAACATAAATCTCGTTAAATTCCTGTTCAACAACTTGCCTAAAACCGTCAAAAGAACTAGCATCCAAAAAAGAATTATTAGTAATAAAAGCCAAAATACCATCATCATTTAAACGACTACTTGCCCACCGAAAAAACCTCGCATACATATCATAGGCATTTGTTTTTTGTGCTGTGCTTTTTTCCACATAGGTATTTTTTATTAATTTATCAATTTCATCATATTCACGGTTTTTATTATTGTCATTCTCATTTTGTTGTTTAGCATTATAGGGCGGATTGCCAATAATCACAGATATTTCACGTTTGAGAAATTTTCTTTTTTTAGAAGAGTCAAGTATCCAATTTTGTGATTGAATACGTTCTGTATTTTCATCATTAAATTTAAATAAAGTTTTTTGCTGATTATCGTATTCATGATCAAAACCCATATTATCTAAGGTATCTACAAAACAAATATGCGGAAAAGCCTCGTACTCGCCCATCCGTTGCTGATAGGTATATTCAATATTTAAGTTGGCAATATAATAGGGTAAAATCGCCACTTCATTGCAATGGATTTCATTTTGATACTTATATTTGAGGGCATTTTTAGGCAAATAGTTAATTAACTCAGTAATAAAAGTACCAGTGCCAGTACATGGGTCTAAAATCTCGACATTTTTTTCAGCAAGCAAAGTATTAAAATGCTTATCCAATAAATAATCCGTGCTTTCAATCATAAAACGAACTATCTCATTTGGAGTATAAACAACGCCTAAACGGTCGGCTGCTTTTGGATTGTAGCTTTTGTAGAAATTTTCATAAATGATTTTTAGAAACTTTTGCTTTTCGTGATGGTCTTGAATATTAGCCGCTTGCCTTTTGATAACAGCATAATAACTTTCAATCGATTGCAAAGTATCACGCCGAGTTTTGCCAGTAAAAAAGGTATTGACAACACTATCAAGTTGCTGTGCTATAATATTTTCTTTATGAAATTGGCTCTCACTAAAAACAGTTAAAAATATTTCTTCAGTCAAGATATGCTGAATAACCATTTCGCCAATATCAAAATCATTAATTTTTGGATTAATAGATTCTTTACATAAATTAAATAATTTCTTAAAAGCCGCTTTAAACTTAGTTTTTGACTTTTTTTGTTGGTCTAAAGTGGTACGTAAAGTATCAACAACCGTGGGCAAATCATCCTTGAATTTATTAATCGCTTGCCTAAAATCGTGAACCTCTGGACGTTCATAATTTAGAAATTGATTTAATATGCTATCCAGTTTATTTGGGTCTTGCATATCAACCCGAGCGACTTCATTACCATTTTGGATTAAAATTGCGGTTTCTGAGTTTTCAAATAAAATATTTTCGTTGGGATAGCCCTTAGCAAGCTTGTTTTCAATCTCCTTATCTAAATCATCTTTAGTATCTTTAGCCTCCCAATAGCCCCAATCTAAACGTAAAGCATCCTTTATCGTACCGTCGAAAATAATTGTATTATTTTGTTTAGTTTGATAATGTAATTCAGGTACTAAAATAAAATTCTTTGGCTCGCAATAGCTACCTAATAAATTTTCAAAGGCGTTTCGGATGGATTGCTCATTCCTTGAACCACCATATTGGATTAGATTTTCTAGTTTTTTGTAATAGGTTTGGATTTTCAGTTTGGACATTGTTTTTTTTAGATAAGTAGGTTATTTTTTACCGATAATAATATAGTGTTCAATTAATCACATCAATCTTTAGATTTAGTATTTGCAATTATTGGTACTGATATTATTAGGATACAAGCAAGTATTAGGTATTTTATATAATTTGGTCTTTAAAGAAAATAGGTAGTCTTGAATAATGTAGTGATTTT
>JAGLFE010000030.1 GCA_023144675.1 Thiomargarita sp.
AGTTTTTCCTTTTGCGTAACTTCAGCTAATAATAAGAACTTATTAAAGAACATTTACAATATTTATATATATAAATCCTATTTTATCCCTACATCAAATCAAAGGGCTAAAACATAACTTACCCAAACAAGTTACGTACAGTCAAAACACCCTCTTTTGCTTTTAATTCATCCATAACGGATTGAGGAATGGAGTTATTTACATCAACTAAAGTGCAAGCAATATCACCACGTGAACGATTAAGCATATCTAAAATATTTAAATCTGCATTAGCAATTACGGAAGAAATACGCTCAATCATTCTAGGAACGTTGCTATTTACCACTAATAAACGATAACCATCATTACGAGGCATATCCATTTCTGGAAAATTGACTGAATTATGAATAGTGCCATTTTCCAAGTAATTTCGTACTTGGTCAGCAACCATAATGGCACAATTTTCTTCTGCTTCCTTAGTTGAAGCTCCTAAATGTGGCAAAGTAATTACATGTTCATGATTTATTAATAAATTATTGGGAAAATCACAAACATAACTTTTAATTTTATCCTCCCGAATCGCTGCACAAACTGCTTCATTATCCACAATTCCATCACGAGCAAAGTTAAAAATAGTTAAACCTTTTTTAGCATTTTGTAAACGGGCGGCATTAATAATATTACGTGTTTCATCAACTAATGGTACATGAACCGTAACAAATTCAACTTGCGATAATAAATCTTCAACGCTGGTAGCTTGCTTGACATGAGCTGATAATTGCCAAGCATTTTTAACGGTAATATGTGGGTCATAACCAATCACTTTCATACCCAAAGATTGAGCAGCATTAGCCACTTGCACCCCAATTGCACCTAAACCTATTACACCTAAAGTACGTTTACCTAATTCACAGCCCACAAATTTTTTCTTACCCGATTCTACTTTTTTGGCTATTTCCTCATTTGAACCTTGCAAACCGTTTACATAATCAGAAGCTGGTAACAAGTTACGAACGGAGATTAACATACAAGCCATTACCAATTCTTTAACCGCATTCGCATTAGCACCTGGAGCGTTAAACACTGGAATACCCAAATTACTCATTTTATCCACAGGAATATTATTTACTCCAGCACCAGCTCGTCCAATTGCTTTTAAACTAGCAGGAATTTCCCAATCGTGCATCTTAAACGAACGTAATAAAACTGCATCTGGATTAGTGATTTCAGAGGCAACTTCGTAATTTTCACGTGGTAAACGTTCTAAACCTAAAACCGATATATTGTTAAGCGTTAATATTTTGTGCATTAGCCATTCCGTTTTTCAAAATCAGTCATAAAATCAATTAAAGTTTGTACACCTTCTGCTGGCATAGCGTTATAGATACTAGCACGCATTCCACCAACTGAACGATGTCCAGATAAAGTTAATAAACCAGCTTTTTTGGCTCCAGTTATAAAATCTGCATTTAACTCATCATCAGCCAAAGTAAAAGGCACATTCATCCAAGAACGATAAGCATGATTAACTGGGTTATTATAAAAATTTGAATTATCAATAGCAGCGTATAACTTTTTAGCTTTAGCTTGATTACGCTTCGCCATTTCCTCTAAACC
>JAGLFE010000300.1 GCA_023144675.1 Thiomargarita sp.
GCAAATAAATCAAAATGGCTATCAACATTGCCAATTATGGGAGAAAATGATTTTTCAGTCTCAACTTTATCTATTTCAAGTTCTATATCAAGAAAATCTTTGACAAAAGCCTTGAAAATATTAGGTTGGGAAAATGCTTTTTTAAAAATTACGCCATAACGTAAAGATTCTACTCTTATCATAGTATTTAACCTTTATTCCTTGTATTTAAGCTTTGGCTAGTAAATATTAGAATTCAATTAACTTATAAATGCGAATTAAGGGTTAAAATAAGCGTAGTTAAATCAATAAATTAAAATTTCACAAAAATAATTTAAATTTGCAATAACTTCAATATCTTACATTTTCAACCCTTAATTAATATTACCAACTGATTTTTCTAACAAGGACCACAAACTCGATTGTTTCGATCCCGAAATTGACAGTTATGTGATTTGAATAACAGCTTGATATGTATAAGGTATAGCCTTATCATATTTAGAACCAAATAGCTTAGTGATAAAATTCATATTAGCTTTTAATTATCAATGTTAAAAGTTTCTTGTTCGATAGGAAAATAAGCTGATTTTGATAAACGCCAATCATCTGCCATTAATCGCATAAAAAATTTACCTGTTATTAATTCAGGCAAATCAGATTGATAAGTGGAATCATTTATACGCTTTAACACAATTTGCTTATCAAAACCTGAACGAGTGCTATAACTAAATTGTAACGTGATTTCAGAAGGTAATGTATAATTATCATTTGCATTAAGCGTAATCTGAATAAACTTATTTTTTACATTTAAAGTTGCCTGCAAACCATGTTCCAAAGCGGCTTTATCCCGTTCCAAAGTGCGATTAATTTCTAAGCCTTGTTTGTAATAGTCATCGACTACTAAACCATCATTAGAATCAATGGCTAGAAAAATGGTAAACATTCCACCAATAACAGCAGAAGCTGGAAATAGAATTATTAACCATACAAAAGGTTCTTGATACCAAGGTTTCATTTTTTTCTCCTATTTTATTTATAAATAATTAATTGTTCAATGTGATAAATTATGAATAATTAATGACTAACTTTTTAACGAATTTTAAAGTTTTCACCGTTAAAAATTAATTATTATTTATTCACAATTAAATAAGATACTAATTAAAAGGTCCTAAAAAACGAGCTTCCTCCTCCACAAGCAACTCAGGATTATCTTGGGCTATTAACTTAAATATAACGGTATTACTCCGAGCTTTTAAATTTATCGCTTCCGTTTCCAAACGTACTGGTAAAGTCATAATACTTCCAGGAGCAACAATAATTTCTTGGTTTTTAACTAGCTGTAATCCATCAATACCAGTTACCGTTACTTTATAATTATGAGTTTGATTATCTATATTCATTACCCGTAATTTATAAATATTTTCAATTAAACCAGTTCCAGTTTCTCTAAATAAGCTATTACGGTCTCGAATAACATCTAATTCTACTAATGAACGATTACTAATACCAAAAATAGTTCCAATGAAAATAGCCAGCAAAATAACACCATAAATGACGATATTAGGTCTTAAAATATAACTTGGCTTTCCATCTAACTCATTTTCGGTAGTATAACGAATTAAACCTTGAGAATAATTCATTTTCTGCATAATATTATCGCAGGCATCTATACAAGCAGAACAGCTAATACATTGATATTGCAAACCATCACGAATATCAATACCAGTTGGGCAAACTTGTACACACATAGTACAGTCAATGCAATCGCCTAAGCCCTGTTGTTTGTAATCAGAATTACGTTTACGTGAACCACGGTTCTCACCCCGCTTGTCATCATAAACAATAATCATGGTGTTTTTATCAAACATGGCACTTTGAAAACGTGCATAAGGACACATATAAGTACAAACTTGTTCCCGCATCCAACCCGCATTACCGTAAATCGCAAAAGCATAAAATAATATCCAAAAAGTACTCCAACCATCAAGATTGAATTCAATTACCGTTTGCGTTAATTCACGAATAGGTATAAAAAAACCGACAAAAGTAAAACCCGTAAACAAAGCAAAAACAATCCATAAAGTATGTTTTACGGTTTTAATGCGAAATTTACGGAAAGATATTGGTGCTTTATCCAATTTCATTTGTTTAGGTCTATCACCTTCAACAAGACGTTCCATCCATAAATAGGCATCAGTCCAAATAGTTTGTGGGCAAGCAAATCCGCACCATAAACGTCCAGCTAAACTAGTGAAGAAGAATAAAGCAAAGGTTGCCAACATTAATAATAAGGTAAGATAAATAAAGTCTTGTGGCCAAAATGTTATCCCAAAGAAGTGAAATTTTCGGGCTGATAAATCAAATAATACTAGCTGTTGATTATCCCATTTTAACCAAGGAAAAATGTAATAAATACCTAATAAAACTAGACCGCTTAATGTTTTCAAACGGGTAAAATATCCCATTACAATACGAGGATAAATTTTTTCAGATACCGCATAGAGACTTTCTGCTACCAGCGCCTCATTTTTTGTAGATTTCATAATTCAATTATTTTGTTAATAATAAGTTTTAATTATTAGGAGAGGTAATTACATACCAATAGTTTGAACAGCTATTTGAAATTCTAAGTAATTGAAAATTAAGTATTTTTAAATTTATTTCAAAAATAAGAAATATTTTAATGATTAATAATTTATAAAAATTATCTGAACTATTGTAATATATTATAATCTATTTTTTTCTTTTGGTAACTCCAGTCATTAATAATATTATAATCTATTTTTTCTTTCGCATAACTTCAGTTATTAATTTAATGTCATGGCTAGGATTCTGTAAATTGAGTTATAGAATTAAGAAAATATATGAAATAGACTTATTTTATTAAAAAATCATCAAAATTTATCTTTTAAATTCTAATTTGGACAATTTAACGGATAAGTGAAATAGTTTTTCCCTCATTTCCAAGCTCTGTTGTTAAGAGTCCAAAGCTTTGTTTTTGTCAAAAAAATATGTCAACTTTTGCTGAAGATTGTCGTAATTTGGCTTTAGCAGTTATTAAAACTGAACAACAAGCCATTGCTAAACTTGCCGACCGCATTAATGTTCAATTTGTTCAAGCCTGCGAATTAATGTTAAATTGCAATGGACGAATTGTCGTTGTCGGCATGGGTAAATCAGGACATATTGGTGGCAAAATTGCCGCAACTTTAGCCAGCACAGGTAGTCCTGCATTTTTCGTACACCCAGGAGAAGCTAGCCATGGTGATTTGGGAATGATTACTCCTCAAGATGTGGTATTAGCCCTTTCTAATTCTGGTGAAACTGAAGAGATTTTAGTTATTTTACCATTAATAAAACGTTTAGATATTCCTTTAATCAGTTTAACAGGTAATCCAAATTCTACATTAAGCAAAACAGCAACGGTTAATCTTGATGCGAGTATAGAAAAAGAAGCTTGTCCATTAGGGCTGGCACCTACTTCAAGCACTACGGTTGCCTTAGTTATGGGAGATGCTCTAGCTATTGCTTTATTAAGTGCAAAAGGCTTTACTGCCGAGGATTTTGCCCGTTCTCATCCAGGTGGTCAATTAGGTCGCCGTTTATTATTATTAGTCAATGATGTTATGCACACTGGTGATAAAATACCAATGGTATTTACTACCGCTTCATTGCGAGATGCTTTAATAGAAATGACGCAAAAAGGCTTAGGAATGACGGCAATTATTGATAATAATCAACATATCGCTGGTGTTTTTACTGATGGTGATTTACGCCGAGTACTTGATAAACAAGTAGATATTCATAATACTAATATTACGACAATAATGACAACTGCTTGTAAAACGGTTAAAAGTAATTATTTGGCAATTGATGCTTTAAATATGATGCAAAAACATAAAATCACAACTTTATTAGTGATAAATTCGGCACAAGTATTAGTAGGTGTATTACATTTACACGATTTATTAAAAGCGCGGGTGATTTAATAATACTTGGACACTTCTTCCACCTATTATTTTTTTAGTATAATAAAAATTTACCAGCTTAAAATGAATTTATGTTTATTTTATTAAAATATGTTAAACTAAAAATTAAATTCTATTGCTATTTAAATCTATAATCATTATATAGCATTTAAATATAACCAAAAATTAACTTGAAGAGAGATACTTATGGGTTTATTTGATAATGTGAATAAAACTGCAACGGTGAATATAAATCAAACTAACAATGCACCAACCACTGGTTTTGGTAGTCAAGATGAGCATATTGAGCGTACTTTATCCTCGGTAGAAGCCAATAAGTTAATTCGTAATACTTATATGCTTTTGTCTGCAACATTACTATTTACCGCAGCAATGGCAGGCGTTGC
>JAGLFE010000301.1 GCA_023144675.1 Thiomargarita sp.
TACTACCTGGGGTGAGCAATTACGAGTTATTTATAATAATACCATTTTTGGATATTTTAACTAAAAAAAAATGATTTGAATGATGTACTACTCAGAAAATCTCATTTAGACTTGTAAAATAGCAATAATTTTATGAATTATAAAATAATTATTAAAAAGAAGGTGGTAAAAAAATTAGATAAACTTCCATATTGGGTACAGAAAAAATTCGCTTTTCTAATTAAAGATTTACAAGAAAAGGGACCCGAACAATCCAGTTGGCAAAATTATAGTAAACTTAGTCAAATTGAATATCATTGCCATATAGGAACATCTTGGGTAGCTTGTTGGAAACATGAAAATCAAACAATTGAAATAGAGGTGTATTATGTTGGCAGTCGTGAAAAAGCCCCATACTAATATAATGTTATTTGAAGTAAAAGGTAATATTCCAAGTCAGGTTCTAAATTATCTTCAGCAACAATTTGGAAAAGATATTGAGATTATTGAAGATGAAGAAGAATTTATTAATATTTTTGAAACGGATTGGTATAAACAAATAAATTCAGCTCTTACACCTGGTGATGCTATCAAAGTTTATCGTGAAAATTATGGTCTATCACAAACGGAATTAGCTCAAAAATTAGGGAATTTGACTGAGGATTTTATTATAGAGTTAGAATCGAATCGGCGTAAAATTAGTCAGGAAATGGCTAAAAAACTTGGACAATTGTTTAAAGTACCCGTTGATAGGTTTTATTTATCAACATCAAAAAATTTAAACCAGGAGAACTAAAATGCTAAAAAACTTAATAATTTTAATTATTATAACTGTTGTGGCGATTTTTATTTGGCAATTTGAATTTAAAAATAACGCAGGCGGTGGTTTCGAGGTAAAGGGCTACGATTCTATAGGTAGTTCGGCAGAGAATATACCGCGAGTGGCTTTGGTAATGGGTATTGCTAGTTATAAAAATGCTGTTTTTGGCAGTTATGAATTTGGAAAATTGGGCAACCCAGTGAATGATGCCGTTGATATGGCTAAAGTATTGGTCAATTTGGGTTTTACGGTGATTTTGAAGCAAAATTTAGCTGGCAAACGGGAAATGACCCAAGCCATCTTGGAATTTAGGAATAAATTACCGAAAAATGGTCGAGCGGTGGCTTTGTTTTATTTTTCTGGGCATGGTTTTCAGTATAAAAATGTTAATTATTTAGTGCCTTCGCAAATGAAGATTGATAGTGAGATAGATGTTGAATATGAAGTATTGAGTGCCGATTATGTGTTGAAGCATTTAAAAGTAGCCAATGCCCAAGGGACGAATTTGATTTTTTTGGATGCTTGTCGCAATGATATTCCAGCGGATGCTTTTGGTCGGTGGAATAGTATGGGGGTTGATGATGTAAAAGCGGGTTTTGCGGTGATGAAAGCTCCAATTGGTTCTTTAATTGCTTATTCAACTGCACCTAAAATGGCGGCTTGGAGTGCAACGGGCGCACGCAATAGTGTTTATACCAAACATTTATTAAAGGCTTTGGAAACTCAACCGAATGCGAATGTTATTAATTTGTTAATGTCGGTACGTAAAGGCGTATTGGCAGAAACTAAGGATATTAAGGATAAACAAGGTAATTCTTTACAGCAAGCCACTTGGGAGCATTTTTCTTTGACTGACTCATTTTGTTTTGGTGGTTGTGTTAGTGATGATTTGTTTCAGCAGCGATTAGCGAAAATAGCGGCGATGGAGCAGGCAGTGCGGGATAGAGAAGAAGCTTTGGAGCTTGAAAAGGAAAGATTTGAACAACAAGCGATTACAAGAGAAGCTGAATTTAAGCGAGAATTAGCCGAAAAAGCTCGGAAAGCTGCTGAATTAAAGCGGGAACAACAACAAGCGGAAAAACAATTTCAATTTGTTAAATTGAATTATCGCGGGCGAAGATTAACCAATTCAGCTT
>JAGLFE010000302.1 GCA_023144675.1 Thiomargarita sp.
AAGCCGTTACATTAATGGTAAAAGTAATTTCATCTTCCCAAGAACAGGCACCGGGTGGAAATGGAAACGTAGAATTATCAATTAGCGGAATGATTAACAATTAAAATAACAAAAATGGCAATAAAAACTAATCCTTTTAGCGATAGTCGAGTCGATACGCCGTTCCAAAATCATATTGATTTAAAGGAAATTTTTCATAGTGAATTTGGGCGAGTAACTTCGGTGCTTGATGACATAAAAAATGATACCGAAAATCATCAAAGTAAAGGTGCAGTAGTTACGGGCGACCCAGGAACGGGAAAAACTCATTTAATGATGCGATTAGCCAAAGATCGTCTCGCCCATAATCGTTTACTATTTATTCGCCAACCTAATAATTTAAACTCGGTTCTTTACCATATTTACAGTCGGGTGTTAGAATCCTTTGTTGAAAAAGTGCCAGGTAGTTCCTATTCGCAATTAGAACATTTATTAGCCACCAGTTTTTCTAAAATTATTCACGATACTTTTGTCCATGCCCGCAATAAAAAAGAAGTAACTGGCATTTTCGATTATTTTAGAAAATTAACAGATAAAGACCGCTATTTGCTCAAAGAATTGACTGCCAATCCATTGAATATTTATAAAAAACTAGGCGATGATGGCGCACGGGGAAAACGAGAATATTGGCAACGAATTGAAACTATTATTGATGGTTGGTGGAAGCGACAATATGGCGATGTCGGTTATTCCACTTCCATTTTAAAAGGTATTGTTAAATTTTGCAGTTATTCAGATATTAATAAGAAAAAATTAGTTGGAAAATGGCTTGCCGCTAATGAATTAGAAGAAGTGGAATTAAAAAGTGTTAATTTAAAAAACTGGAAGGAAGAAGGTAGCAAAGAAACATTCTCATTGGATGCAATGACGGTTTTTGGTAAATTATCTATGATGGATGAACCGTTGATTATTATATTCGATCAATTAGAAGCTTTAGGACTTGAATATAATAAAAATTTGCTCCAAAGTTTTGGTGATTCTATCAAAGAAATGTTCACCTACGTTCCCAATAGTTTGATTATTTTAAATTTATTTCCCGATCGTTGGGAATATTTTAAAGATTTTTTTGATGGTTCAGTTATTGGTCGAGTTTCCCAATGCCAAATTATCTTGAATAAGCCGACCCAGCAACAACTTAGAAAAATTTTGGTAGTTAAATCCCAAGCAAATGATATTGATATTGAACAACTGCTCACATCCGAGGATTTGCAAGATATTTTAAGGCAAGATTCAATTCGGGAAGTTTTAAATCGCGCTTCACATTATTATCGGTTTAGAACTCAAGGCATTCCTTTACCAACTATTCATAAAATCACAAGTTTTGAGGATGAAATAAAAGAACAACTTGATGGTATTAAAGACCAAATAAAAGATTCTAGTTTTGCCAAAGCGACTACTTTTGAGGAAGAAGTACGGGAAGGCTTGAAATTAGTTGTAAATGAAATTACTATTTTGCGACAATTAGTTGCTTTATCAATGCAACAAGGAACAGCTTCTTTGGAAGGAAATCCACTATTCTCGCAACCAATTTCCACTGCCATGCCTGATTCAACTTCCACAACTTATGAGGAAAATACCCCAACAACTGAAATTAAAACAGAAGCGGGTAATAATTTGGTTGCTATTGAGGAGATGATAAATGATTATCTCGAAAGTGAGCGGAAATCATTGAATGAAGAATATGAAAAATTAGTTATTATTGATGATAGCGATGATATTGGGAAAATGTTAAATATTTCTGAAGCTTTTAACACTTTAACTAAAGATATTGAAGTTAGTTATTTAAAAGTTGGAACTCGTAAATTGCCAGAGCATATATTGATTAAAACGCCTACGCAATCAGTTGTTATTGGTTTTTTGCAAGTTAGCGATATGGTATTTCCTTCTCGGATTAAAAATTTCAATGGTTTAGTGCGTAGCCGTCAAGATTTGCAATTTTTCTTATTCCGAGATGAGCGGGAAACTACTATTACTGGTAAAGTAGGTATGGAAGAAATTGATAAATTAAATCTTGCTAAAAATGGGCAATTTATTTATATGGATCGGGAAAATCGAATCAATTTTGAATTAGTTTACAAGCTAATTGGCGATATTCAAAATCGGGATTTTAAAATTGATTTGACTTCTGCTTTAACAGTTTTAAGTGCTATTATGAACGATTATTGGTTGGTTAAAATTTTTCAGAAACCAAAATAATTAGCTGATTTTGATATTTAATACAATATGTTTCAGTTTGAACAAATTCTTAATTAAGGTGAAACTAATGAATAAATATAAATATGAAATAATATCTTATTGGAGCGATGAAGATAATGTTTTTATTGCTGAAGTTCCTGAATTACCAGGATGTATGGCAGATGGAGAAACATATCAAGAAGTAATACAAAATATTGAAATTATAATGCAGGAATGGATTGATGTAGCTAAAGAGTTAGGTAGAAAAATTCCCGAACCTAAAGGCAAGCTTATGTATGCTTGATACCCAGCAAAATAAAATCTATATAGTTCCCAACAAATTCCTAGTTGGGAACTTTTTCTTTAATTTTTCCTCAATGTTTCTTCTTTGGTTTAGCCTCAAATAGCTCAATTTGCAAGGGAATTTCTTGATTATCCCTTATAATGATAATTTTAACCGTCGTTTCTATTTTAGTATAAAACAAAACTAATTTCAAATCAGCGATGGTATTAATAGTTTTTCCATCTAATTCCGAAATAATATCGCCCTGTTTCAATCCCGCTTTTTCCGCAGGCGTATCACTACCTACTTCCTTAATCACCACTTGTTCCGCTTCTTTATCAATAAATATTCCTAATTTAGGAGCTTGTTGTCCTGCCAATGTTTCAGTTATCACCACATAATCGGCAATCCCTAATTCCGTATCGCTATCTTGGGTAATTACCGTAAAAGCTTCATTATTACGCCGTTGTAATCGGTTGGGAATACCGTATTGATACATTACATGACCATTGCCAGCTAAAACAATTAATTTGCTATTGGGCTGTTCAACCAAGAATTGATGCGCCGTTTGTGCCATTGTTTCATCCCAAATCACCTGCGTTTGCAAAAAATAAGCAAAATTATCATGTCCAAAATGTTTTTTATGAACTAAAAACACCTCATATAAGTCATCTTTATAAGTTTCATCCGACAAATCTAATTCATCAGGTAAATAAATATTATCTGCTTTTACCAAACTATGAATACCTTGATCAGCAATTTGGTCGATAATACGTTTTTCCATATTTAAGCCAATTAAAGGAATATTATTTGCCTTGAGATAATCTATAATTGGTTTATACAAATTATAATCAAACCCCCAATTTTCAAAATAATGCGACTGTTCTAAAAACACTTTTTCATCCAATTGCCCAGCAATATAAGCATCTATCACCTTTTGCACTGAAGTTGAGAACATTTCCATTCCCACCGCAATATCATGTCCAGCTTGATGCAAGGTTTTGATAATGTGTAATTGATTAATATGATGCGCAAATTGATCGTGTTGTTCGCCAATATAAATAATGCGTTTATCCATAATATTTGGAATGATTTCGGATAAACTTACTTTTGGCTGTGGTTGTAACACATAATTGGGTAAGCGTGCAAAAATTGGAATGCCATTAGTTGATTCTGCAATGGTTTTAAGCGTATTTTTGCCTTGATTAAAAGCCAATTCAGTATATTTACCATAATGTCCAATTTTACGACTAATTGCGTTGGCAACATCACGATTTTTGGCATATAATATAGTAATAACTTCGGAATCATTATAGGGATTTTTAGAAGTCCTAAGCCAAATATCTTGTTTAGATTCAAGCTGTTTACCAAATAACATATTGGCAACTGTATTATTAATCCCAGCAATAATGATAGAATGTTCCTTTAATTGGGCAAAAGTTAATTTTTCTGGAGTAATAATATGCGTATTTTGAATAGCAAAAGCTTTAATTAAAGGTTGATAAATAGTCATTTGTTCTTCAGTTGCAACCACAATAACTTGTCTTTTACCCATTAAACTTGCTATAATTGGAGGAATTTCTTTGGTTACTAATTGCCGCATTACATCATAGTTTTCATCAATCACAACTCGGGTTGGCAATTGATCTAAAATTAAGCTAATTAGGTTATGTTCGCTACTAATTTCAATAATCCGCTGTTCCTTATTTTGATGCGTGTAAATATAAACTGGCAATTTTAAATAATAAGGCGCATTTTTCTGTATTAAATCGAAAGATAAGACAATTTTCCCATTTTGCACCGATAATTTAACATTTTCTGCCGCAATATTTGGAATATCCTGCCGATTAATTACCCATTGAGTAAAATAGCTAGATAAACTATCTCCAGTCAATTCCTCAAATACTGTTTGTATATTATCCCAATTAGCAGTTTTAAATGAATAGTTTTGAATCAATTTACGCCAAGCATTAAAAAATATCTCTTTACCATATTGTTGTTTTAAAGTATGAAATAACATCGCCGTTTTTCCATAACCAATTGCTTGTTGCGCTTTATTTTGACGATAGCGGAAATCTTTTACTGGCATCGCATTATCTTTATTGACATAAGCATTATAATTTAGCAAAATTTGTTTACGGTAAATATCTCCTAGATTTTTATTTTCCGCACTACAATGATCAGCCAAATAGTTGGTAATTCCTTCCACCCAATTACCTTGTTGGTAATCAACAAAAACGCTATTGCCAAACCATTGATGTAATATTTCATGCCCTAATGAAGTTTCGACAATGAACGGTAAATGAATAATAGTACTTCCCAACAAAGTATAAGTTGGCATTGAATAGCCAGTTGGCAACACATTTTCCACAATCGCAAAACGCTTATAAGGATAAGGAGTTAGCATTTCCTCGTAAATAGCTAAATATTTTTTGGTATAATCAATATAAGTATCTATTAATTGAATATCTTTTTTAAAAAAATAGGCTTCAATAAGTACATCTTTATATTGGTCAGTTTTCAGCACATAATTTTTAGAAGCGGCTAAAGTTAATTTATCCAAAGGATGATCAACTTTGAACTTAAATATGGAATTATTCTCACTTCCTTGAATTTTGCTGGTCTCGGTCTCAGAAGTGGCTAAAAAACCGTTGGGCAAAGTAACGGCAAGTTGATATTGGGTAAGTTCATTCGGTTGCGGATACCAATTGCCAGTTAAAAATACATTTTCCGAATTAACAAAATGGTTCGTTTCATCAGTCAAATTTGCTTGGTAGTGAATAATAATTTCCTGATTTGCTATCGTATCTAACCATAAATCTTGCTCAAGATTAGTTTCTTTATGATTAATTTTTAGAGAAGTTATATTTTTAATAGAAAGTTGAATGGTTTTATCTTCCGAACTTTTTAAATGGACAATACCGGCTAAAGTTTTCTGTTCAATATCAATTTCAACTTCCAGATTATATTGAAGCGGATTTGCCCAGCATAATAATGGCAAATTGATGAGTAATAAAAATGTTAATAAACGCATAAAGTTTTCCTAAAGTGATGGATTTTAAGGTTAATTTTGGTTTTCTATAACTAAATACTTTTGAAAATTGGGAATGATAAAAAACTATAAATTAAAAACTGTCATTAATGAAACTCCTTTGATTTTACTTCTTTTTTTACATTTTTATTAGATTGAAATCGTTTTCCTCTTAATTCTTCAAGCATTAAGTGGAGTTTAAATGCACGTTTTAAAGGATGCTCTACAACTGTTTTACCAACTATTTTCTTAATTTTACCCGTATCGAATTTATCCAGTTGCATCATATTTTACCCAGTTAATGATTGTAATATTTGCACATCTATTTGGTCTTTTGGTCTTAAAGAATTTTTTTTAAGTTCAATAAGACCTTCAATATTTAAATAAGGAATTTCTATATCTGCTACGTTATCTATTTCTACATACTGAAGTAAATCCTGTTAAGCCAATTGAGAAGTATTGTTAAAATTTTTCGTATCATTAATTTGCAAGCTTATTTTTTGATAAGTTGCCCTTGCTATATATAGCATCTTATTTAAGAACCAATTTTTCAACTTCGTCTAAATTTATACCTTGTCTTGCTTGCCAAAGATTATAATGGTTTTGCATAGCTAACCAACTTTCTGGAGTACGACCAAGAGTTTTTGATAAGCGTAATGCCATATTTGGGCTAACATTAATGCGTCCTTGAAGCAATCGGTTAAAATTAGAAGGAGAAACGTGTAATTTTAAAGCAACAGAACGATGAGTTATATCATAAGGTTCAAGATATACCTCACGGATAAATTCTCCTGGATGTGGCGGGTTGTAAATACTCATTAATGATAATCCTCATAGTCCACAATATAGGCATTACCGTCCATAAATTTGAAAGTAATACGCCAATTTTTATTTACATCAATTGCCCATAAATCTTTTTTATTTCCTTTTAAACTATGTAATCGAAAACCAGGCAAACCTATATCTTCAATACATGTAGCAGTATCTAAAGCTACTAATCTCATTTTAAGTTTCATTTTATGATTTGCATTGATTCCTACAGTACTACCTTTTTCAAAGAATTTTTGTAATACCTTATGTTTAAATGATTTAATCACTTTGATTTAATTTAAAATTCTTTAAGCTACATTTAAAGATAATTATGTATTTAATATTTTTTTCAATCTTTTGAATTCTTTACAAGAGTTGGAGCATTATTTGAAAGTCTTTTATAACAAATCTAATTAATCCTTAACTTCCAAGTGAGAAAACCGTTCTACCCATTTTTTATTGCTATGGTTAATAATATTCACAATCGCTTTAGAGGAAATTGTTGCACCAGTAATTGAATCTACTTGGTTAGCCGCTGTTTTCTTACCCTTTTTGACTAAAATAACAGGAGTTTCAACTTGCAAAGCGACAAAATTCTTTTGAAAGTCAGCATCTTTATAAATTTTATCTCCCAAACCAGGAGTTTCACGACTATCTAAAACTTCCATACCCACGATTAGTTTATTGGTAAAATCATACCCATATAATATACTAATGGTGTCTTGAAAACCTGGTCCTTCGGCTGGAATAGCGTATCCAATAAAGTTATTTTCTGCATCATAACCAGCATAGATAATATTTTCATTAGTTGATTTTTTAGTAGGTGTTTTTAATTCTCCATCAATATATTGCAATTTTTTAATCTGCGTAGTATTGGGCAGAACTTTAAACACTGCTTCCTGCAACATTTTGGCTTTATAGGCAGTAATAGTAGGCAAAGTTAATTCATAAATACCAATAATTGCAATTCCTGATAAAAACCCAGCCAAACCCAATGCAAATACGAGTTTAAAGGAACTTGGATTATCTTCTGCTTTCATTATTTTTATTTGTTTCATAAATTACATTATCTAAATAATTAATCTGCTAAAAATATTTTACTAATTTTTGGATTAAGATAACTATTCCAAACGAATGCGTGGATCAACAACCGCATATAATATGTCCGACAAAAAAGTGCCAATTAATGTTAAAGCCGCTACAATAAAATTAATCGTTAAAATAATCGGGAAATCTCGTGCCATAATTGCTTCATAACCCAGTCGTCCTAAGCCAGGCCAGGCAAAAATGGTTTCAAAAATCACTGAACCGCCAATTAATCCAGGTAATAAAAAACCAAATAAAGTAACAAATGGTAATAAAGCATTACGTAAAGCATGATGATAAATAACTGTATCTTGATCTAAACCTTTTGCCCTTGCCGTTCTTACATAATCTTGTCCAATTACTTCTAACATTTGCGAACGTACATAGCGAGATAAAATAGCAATTCCAGCCAATGCCGACATTAAAGATGGAATTACTAAATGCCAAATCCGATCCATTATTTGATAAAGCGGATGCGCATCTTCCATTCCAAAAGTACGCATTCCAATCACTGGTACGCCAAATAATTCTACTACCCACAAAATCATAATATAAGACAGGAAAAACCCTGGAATTGAAATCAAAGCGTAGGCTATGAAAGTTGAACCCCGATCATAAAACGAGCCTCGCCGAATAGCCGCTTGAATTCCCGTTGGGAAGGCTAAAGTCCATACAATTAAAGTCGCACAAATAAATAAAGGCAATGAATTTAAAAAACGTTCCCAAATTTTTGGCAAAACTGGTTGGCTATCTTTAAATGATTTTAATTCTCCCGAAAATAAGTCCCGCATCCAGTAAAAATATTGGAGATGAATTGGATCATCCAAATGAAAGGCGGTACGAATTTTAGCAATATCTTCTGGTTGCATTCGCGGATTGGAAGGGTCAACTTCACTCGGTTCCCCTGGTGCTAAATGTACGATGGAATGCGCTAGAACTGAGACAATAAATAGTAAAACGCAACGTTGTAGTAAATTACGAATAATATAAGATAACATAGATAATATTCTTTCTTAAAGCTCTTTAGAAATAGACTAATGAAGGTAAACCATTTTGTATTCTAATTTTCATTGATGCCCCGAATGCCTAACCAATTACGCTCATGGATATCTAGTTGTTCGCGATCAGTATGGAAAACATAAAGTTCACGTACTGGAGCTTCATGGTGTAATTTAGCATACGCTTTCATAGCCACAACAGAATCTGTAAAAGTACCAATAATAGCAAGTTGTTTTACGATTCGTTTACCTGATTCAGAATGGGATTCAAGTGCTTCAAGTAAAAGCCATTGATGAGGAAAATGGTAGCGAATTTCTTCCCATGTCATCTTTAAACTCCCTTATTAATATAATTTTTATTATTTAATCAAAAAAATACAGTCTAAAAATCAGGCGTAAATTCCAACTTTTTCCACCGATTAAAGTGAAAAAATAGATTACCAGTCTTCGTAGGCGTGATAGGCGAATAAGAACCATTTTGATTAAATACTACAATTTTTTTGTCCAAAACAATATTACTTAACGGGCTATATAAAAAAGTATAGGGATAATCATCAGCAAGTATGTGATGCAATTGATGCGTTAATTGTTGCTGACGTTCAATATCATATTCTTCCCTAATTTTGACAATCAAATCATCAACTAATGGATTATTATAGGCGATGAAATTAAGTTGTTGATGCCCAGATTGGCTTGAATGCCAAATTTGAAATAAATCAGGGTCAATTCCCATACTCCAGCCCAAAACCACTGCATCGAATTGTCCAGTATTAACAAAATCAGTTAAAAATACCGCCCATTCAAAAACTTGGGTATTACATTTAATTCCCAATTTATGCCAACTATTTTGTGCAATCGTCATAATCGCTTTACGTTGCAAATTGCCATTATTGGTGATTAAATTAAACTCGAATTCTTTACCATCTTTTTCCAACCAACCATGTTTATTTTTCTTCCAACCCAATTCATTGAGAATTTGCTTGGCTTTGGCTGGATTGTATGGAACTGGTTTAATCTCACTATTATACCATTGAGTATTTTGGGGGTAAGGACCAGTAATACGTTTACCTTCTCCATATAAAATATACTTAATAATTTGGTCAATATTAATGGCTAAAGATAAAGCTTGGCGAACTCGCTTGTCGGCAAAAAGTGGTCGCCGATGATTGTAACCAATATAACTATAAGCAAAACTCAGGCTCGAAAACGATTGATAATTGTCATCTTTTTTATAGCGAACTACTTGATGTGGTTCAGGACTATAATTGTCAACCGCTCCAGTTAAAAATTCCACTTCTTGGGTTACGGAATCGGGAATAATACGATAATAATATTCCTTATAATATGGCGCACCGTCCCAATAATTTTCATTGCGACTTAAATGAATAAATTCATCTCCTTTCCATTCCACAAAACGAAAAGCACCAGTGCCAATCGGATGGCGGTTAAAACGACTATCTCGCATCCCAAAATTATCTTGCGCTGATTCCGAAAGTTGACGTTCTTTCATCTCTTGTTTTAAAGTAGCCGTATTTAAAAGATGCTCTGGCAAAATGCCGATTCCCCAAGCATTAATAGCGGGCGAAAATAAGCGTTTATAAGTAACTTGAACTGTGTAATTATCAATAATATCAATTGATTTAATTGGTTCAAAATCGGAGCTTCGGGGAGATAAATTTTTAACTTCCATAATGGATTCATAAGTAAATTTGACATCATCGGCATCAAATTCATGTCCATCGTGGAATAAAACTCCTTGACGTAAATAAAAGCTAATAATCGGATTATGTTCAAATATCGGTATGAGTTTAGCCAATTGTTCTAAAGATAAAACTTGCTCTGACTCAACCCATTGCTCAATATTTGCTTTATTTTCGTAATTTTTACCAATAATTGGTTCCAATAAATTAAAAAAATTCTGATTAACTGTTTCAAGGTGAATAGCAAGTCGTTCTGGTATATTTATTTTAACTTTGATTGGACTATCATCAGCTAAATGAACTAATTTAATTTGTTGTTTTGGAGCTAATATTTCAATTTTCTTTACTTGTGGTAAAATTCCTTGATTAATTAATTGTTCAATCCGCTTTTTTAATTCAAGACCTGTTATGAAAACCCCATCGGGAAACTGCATAGCTGAATTAACCGTCAAATAAGCAATTTCGGTAATATTCCAATGAGTTGCTAATCGACCCCGCAAATTCAATTCTTCATCATGATCCAATAAACTATCAAAAACTTGACCCGTAATTTGACTACTAGCTGAATCCGCATTTAGAATTGGATTTAAAATTTTAGCGTCAGCAATGGAAGCAGAAATAAATTTTGCTAACCGCTCTGGATTTCCTTTAGATTGCATTTCATAAGTAGGAACCCAAAAATACGATTGCAATAAAACCAAAATTAGTAAAATTGGAATAATAATTAAAAACCATTTTGTTTTCATAATTAGTTGTTTAATGTTTTAGCAATTTTTTTGGAATGCTGAAAGTAACTTCTTCCATTTTACCTAACATGGTTTCTATGCGTTTAACCCCAAAGGTCTTTAATTTTTGTAACACATCATCCACCAAAATCTCAGGAGTTGATGCACCAGCAGTAATTCCAATAATAGCATTTTTAAAAAACCAATTTTGTTCTAAATTATCAGCATTTTCAATTAAATAAGATTTTAAACCTGCTTGTTTCCCAACTTCTTTTAAACGATTGGAATTTGAGCTGTTGTAAGCTCCAACAACTAGTAAAATATCTATTTTATGAGCTACAGAACGTACCGCATTTTGACGATTTTGAGTAGCATAACAAATATCTTCTAAAGAAGGTCCTTTTATATTAGGAAAACGTTTTGTCAAAGCTGTAATTACTTCGCGAGTATCATCTACGCTTAAAGTTGTTTGCGTAACATAGGCAATTTTATCAGGAGTTGATACTTGAAGTTTCTCAACTTCTTCAGTCCTACATAATATGTGTACAGCCGTACCATTAATACAACCCCGAGTACCTTCTACTTCGGGATGCCCTGCATGCCCTATAATAATTATTTCTAATCCTTGTTGTGCATATCGCTGTGCCTGTGCATGTACTTTAGTAACTAGCGGGCAAGATGCGTCAATAACCTTTAAATTTCTTTGTTTAGCATGTTCAACAACAGTAGTTGCTACGCCATGCGCACTAAAAATGCACATATCTATAGAAGCTGGGATTTCATCTAAACTTTCGACAAAGATTGCGCCTCGATTGCGTAAATTATTTACCACGTAAGGATTATGAACGATTTCATGTAAAACATAGATTGGATGTGGATAACTTTCTAAAGCTCGTTCCACAATTTCTATAGCTCTCACAACACCAGCACAAAATCCACGTGGCTGTGCTAATATAACATTCATATTTTTTAATTATCCTTTTTCGCAATTTTATTGGTGTTTTTTATTAAAAAATTAATTTCACTTAACAATTTATTTTTATCATAAGCACATTTTTGGTAAACAAATTGTACATAATTATTTAATTTATTACGTTCTTCATTAGAAATATCTTTTGCTGTTAACACAATAACAGTAATATTACGCCAGTTTTTATTATTCCGTAGTTGCGTAACAAATTCAAAACCATCCATTTCTGGCATTATTAAGTCAAGCAGAATAATAGAAGGTAATTGTTGCAATTTAGCTAATTTTTCTAAACCAACTTTTCCATTCTCTGCAATAGAAACAGATAACCCAGCCTTTTTCAACAAGGTTCTTATTATTTGACAATTTGTGGTATCATCATCAATAATCATAACATGATTTGGTTCACGATTATTAATATGATATTTATTTAATATATCAGTTAATTGTTGTCGGTCAATTGGCTTGATTAAATAATCAGTAGCTCCTAAAGAGTAACCTAAATGTTTATCTTCAATCATAGAAGCCATTATCACTGGAATATCTGCTAATTTTGATTCCGCTTTTAAAGCTGATAACACTTCCCAACCATCC
Source organism: Thiomargarita sp. (assembly GCA_023144675.1). Classification (GTDB taxonomy): domain Bacteria; phylum Pseudomonadota; class Gammaproteobacteria; order Beggiatoales; family Beggiatoaceae; genus JAGLFE01. The sequence continues at coordinate 12,409 of JAGLFE010000302.1, forward strand.
ATTCCTGGCATCATTACATCTAGGGTAATAGCATCTGGATGAAATTTATGTGCAAGTTCCAAACCTTCGTTGCCATTAGCTGCTCCAATAACACGATAACCTTGTTTATGCAGATAATTAGTATATAAATCTCGTACTATTGGATCGTCGTCGATAACTAGTACTTTTCCAGATTTTTCTGAATCAGATTCTTCGTCCATATCATCAGATTTAGATTCTGTTTGTAATTGCTGTGGGATAGGCGTATCTAAAATAACCTTTTTCGGTAATAATATTTGAAATAAACTGCCCTTGCCAAATTCACTTTCTACGTTAATATATCCATTCATCATTTCAGTAAAACGTTTGGTAATAACTAAACCTAAACCAGTACCGCCGTATTTACGAGTAGTAGAAGCATCCGCTTGAGTAAATGCTTGAAATAATTTTTCAAGTTGATCGCTAGTCATACCAACGCCATTATCTTTAATTACAAATTCAATCCAAATTTCATTAGATTTTTCTTCTGATATAATTGGTTTAACAGTGAAAATAACAGTTCCATTTTTAGTAAACTTGGAAGCATTACTAAGTAAATTTAATAAACATTGACGTATTTTAGTTAAATCCGCCTCCATTTCACTTAAACTTTCGTCAAATTCTATGATAAACTTATTATTTTGTTTTCTAATTACTGGTTCTATAGTCGTTATAACGCTGTCCAACATGGATAATAAATCAAACTTTTCAATGTAAATATCCATTTTACCTGCTTCAATTTTAGAAATATCCAAAACATCATTAATTAAACCTAATAAATGTTGACCAGCGACATGTATTTTTTCTAAATCAGCAGCAAAACCTTTCTCCCCCATATCCAGTAAATCTTCTTGGAGCATTTCGCTATAACCGATAATTGCGTTTAAAGGAGTGCGTAATTCATGACTCATATTGGCAATAAATTGGCTTTTGATAATATTAGCCGCTTCAGCTTTTTCTTTAGCAGTAGTTAATTCCTCGGTTTGTTGTTCTAAATCATCAGCATAATCAATTAATTGGGTTTCTCGATCTTTTAAAATAACTGCCATAGCTTTAAATGATTCTACAAGTCGCCCTAATTCATTTTTTTCATTAACTTTAAATTTCCATTTAAAATCATGATTAGTTCCAAGTCGTTGAGTAGCAATTACGCATTCATTTAAGGGTAAAGTAATTTGCTGGTGCATAATGATATATAAAATAATCAATACCATTATTAAAAAAATAATGCCAAAAATAATAATTAATTTTGCTGATTCCCATGCAAATTGTTTAAATACAAATTTAGGTAAAACAGATACGAAAATCCAATCTGTTCCAGCAATTTTGGCAATAGCTAAGTATTGCTCATTTTTTTCATCATCAATAATATTTGATTGAGCATGATGAGCTAAATTAAAAATTTGTTTTAAGTTTTCATTTCCTGATTCTGCTATATTAAATACGCCATTATGTGTTTTTATTTCATCCATAAATTTTGGATGGGCAATTAATCGACCATCACTCCGAAAAATAATATTATAGGTGTGATTCGAGTATTTATGTAAAGTTTTATCAATAAATGAATTTAAATTAATATTATTACCAATTAGTGCCACATATTTTTTGTTTATATAAACAGGAGTTAAAGCAGAAATTAGCCATTTTTGTACATTTGCATCATAAAACAAATCGCTCCAAACTATTGTTTGTCCAGGATTAAAGTTTAATTGTGAAATATTTTTATAAACTTTTCTTTGCGAATTGCTATATTTATAAGCGTTTTCGCAATTAGAAAAATTCTGTGGTACAAATAGACTATTAATATCATGGTCATCAAAAATATAAGTATTATCAAAACTGTTTTGCCAAGCAGTTCCATATTGATTAGTTAAAGTATAGTAAAGTAATATTTTACGTTGGGTTTTAATAGACAATGGAGTGGGCAAATGAGCATAAATACAACTATATTTGTCTAAATCAGAGTTTTCTAAATTATTAGATATAACACCATCTTTAGTCGTAAATAAACGCTCAAAAATTTCCTTTGAATTAAGCGTAGGGTAAATTAAACTATTTTCATCTTGAGAAATAATACTTAATTGTTCAATTAAGTTATTTTTTAGTAAAGTATGATTTTCTTGAGTAAGTTGAAAAAAATCACTTTGATTATGTTCTATTACATAATTTTCTAACTGATTAAGTGTTTGAGTTTTAATCTTGTATGAAACATGTAAATAACTAGCAATGGTTGTGAAAATAATAATAATTGTAACCCATGTTCCTACTTGTAATAAAGTAGAATTGGTTAATGACTTTTGATAAAAATTTTTAAGTTGACGAAACATATTTAACAAATTAGTTAATTTTTAGAGAAATTTATATAGGACTTACGTATTGACAAAATATGTGTGTTATTAAATAATTTAAATTAAACTTTTATATATTTAATTTGATTTTTATGATAAACCCAAATTTAATTTGAAGGTATTTGTATTTATTGACAAATAATCAATTTATTTTTATGATTTACCTGTTGAAAATACCGTTTTAAAATAGGTATATATTGCTCTATTTTCCAATTTCGTTGCCAGCAATTTTTTTTTGACATTCCGCTGACACCAGTTCGGTTTCCTTCATATATGCTAAAATAGCAAGGGACTTGGTAAGAAGCACTAAGAGCAATTAAATTACGCATTGCTTGACCATCATCAATAACATTTAATACGTTATTACATATAATGGCTTGGGGATTACAAATTAAAGCTTTTGCGTTTTCAGCTTCAGAACGATTAAATTTATCATAAACGTACAATTTAACGCCTAATCCAGTTGCATAGATTTGATTGGAACGATATTTTCCACCACCTATATCTAATACAACCTTCCCAATAAACTGAGGTAAAATAGTTTTAACAACTGGATTAATTTGGTCAAGGCTAGTTGCTGCACTAGTAATATGTTGCAATTACTGTTTATTCATCCTTTATAGTTGCTATTTTTTTAAAGTAGGCGGAAGGTTCTCCAATCATAGGAGCATCATCATCATCATTTATCTTACTAATAGTAATAGTAGGAGTTAGCATTTTTATATAAATAGGTCTTCCGACAACATCGCCTTTAAGAGTAAATTTATACGGACCGACAATATTTTCCCATGTTTTTGCGTAGCGTAAAGAGGTTGCAATTTCAAGTGGAATAGTTGAACCGCCATTTTTAATACTCCATGCCAATAATTTAGTCGCATCATAGGCTTGAGCCGCATCAGTATCAGGCATTTCACCATCAAATTTTGCTTTAAAATTGTCAATGAAAGTTTTACTTTTAGCTGATAAATTAGGATCAAAAACGCTCGCTACAAATGTACCAACAGAATTCAATTTAGCCTGTTCCCATAAACCTAGGTTATCTAATGAATCGCCTCCAATAAAAGGAACTGAAATGCCCATGCCACGTGCTTGATTAATAATTTTAGTGGCTTTATTAACATAACTGGCAATAAAAATAGCATCAAAATGTAGTTCTCTTATTTCAGATAGCAAGGTTCTAAAATCTAATTCTTCCTCCTCATTTTTTTGAAAAAAAGAACGGGTAGCTACAATTTCAATGTCTTGATTCTCCGCTTCTACAGTAAAAAATTCAGCTAATCTTTTACCATAATAACCTCTTTCAAAAATAATGGCAATACGTCTAAAATTATATTGTCGAGAAAATTTTGCAAGGGCTTTACCTATTTTTTTATCTGATGGAATATTTCTAAAAATATAGGTTCTTTTATAAGCGGTTAACAATGGATTGGTTGCTCCAGTTGAAATAAAAACAATACCATTTTGTTCATAAATAATCGAAATAGGAATAGCAACACTAGAAAAATTATGTCCAATAACAGCAACAATATCAGTATTTTTAGAAATATCTTGTGCAATTTTCCTGCCTATTTTAGCTTTGCCCTCATCATCATAAAATTTAGGAATAATTTTTCTTCCAACTAAAACTCCTCCTCCAACATTAAGTCTTCTTAAAATAACTTTATTTGGTTCCCCATTTTCATCGTAAATAATATTAGTTATTTGTTTATTCGGATCTTGTTTTAATTTTTCCAAGACTAATTGTGGATTATTAATCTCATCTAAATATAGCTTTTTCATATCAATAAAAGAATCTGTCTGATTAATTTCTTCTATAGCTAATTCTACTCCTTGTTTAAATAAACTTTTATTAGATGAACTTTCAACAAAAGCAATAATAATATCTTGATTTTTTTCATCAGCAATTTTAGCAGATTCCTTTCTTGCTTGAGTTAAAGAATTTAAGTTGCAAGCTAGTAATAGAGATGATGTGAAAACGATTAGACAATATTTAAATATTTTTTTATACATATTTAATATTTATTTTGCACCAGTTGATTATTCTTTAATTCTGGTTTTGATGATGATTCTTCTGAAATTGTTGCATTTTCATTTATTATTTCTGGTGTTATTTCTTGAGTTTCTGTTGGTTCTTGAGTTTTGATTTCTGATGGTTGATATTTAGAATGAGTTTGACTAAAAGTTGAATATTTAGACTTATTAGAAGATAAATTATTTGCACCATTATCTGTTGGATTATCTACATTTAAGATAATTGGTAAACCATTTTTACCACTACCAATTAATACTACTTTTGCATTATTAGACATAGCCAAATTTTCTGTAGCGTTAATTCCTCGCCAAGTTAAATAACCATTTTTAGTTGGTAAAACTGAAGAAATAATTTGTATATGTTCAGAAATACCTTCTGCTTCAATTCTCTTCCGTTCTGCTTCAACTTTTTCCTTTTCTACTATAAATTTATGTGCATCAACTAAGTGTTTTTGTTGTATTTTGTATTTAATTGAATCTTCTACCAAAGGAGGCAAATCAATTTTTCTGATCAAAACATCATCAACTCTAATAAAACGTTGTTCTACCTGTTCTATGGCACTATTAATCGCAACGGTAATAACTTTTCTTCCTGTTGTATAAATTTCTTCAGAACTCATAGAACCAATTGTTTCGCGAAGTACTGCAGTTACTTCCGGAATAACTACAATATTAACAAAATCAGGTCCAACTTGTTGATGTAATAACCCTAAAAATTCACGTTGCGGAGCATATCGAATAGATAAGTACAAATTGACATTTAAACCCCGATTAGTTAAAACCTCTAATTCATGTGGCTGTGTTTGGAAACGAAGATTATATATATACATTTTATCCCAAGGCAATATAAAATGAATACCTTCCGAATATACCTTATCAATTTGAGTTCCTCCAAAAAATAAACTCCAAAAAACACCATTTTTCCCTGGCTCAACAACTACAACCATTTTTGGAACTAAATAGAGAGTAGTAATAAGAAACACTAATAGAAGAATTTGTAGAAGAGCAAGCCAATTAGATTTATTTTTTTGTTCTGTTTCTGATTTTAATATTTCTTCTGTTGCCATATTAGTTGTCATAAATAGTTATTTTTTAACTGAATTTCAATAATGGTTACATCTAAAAATATCATTAACTTGCAGCTAGAACTACTATTCCCATAATAGGTGAAAAAATCGCTGAGAAGAAAAACAATCCCCAAAAACCCATTTTCTTTTTTCTACCAAAAATGCCAATTATAAAACTTGCTAAAAAATATAGAAGTTGTATTATTATTGGTAATGTAAATACTATGTTAAGTGGTAAAAACTGTGTAATACTTGGCATAATAATATCCAATTAGGAAGAGAATTTTACAAAAGATTAATTATTTTATTTTTTACGATGTAGTAGAACTTATTTTAGCTGATTTTTTTATGAAAATTATTAAAGAAGCCAATATACCAACTAAAAATACGACAATATTAAGAATGCCCAAACGAAACAAAATTTGTTCTATTTTTTGAGTAAAATATTTTTTCGTTTTTTTAACTTCTATTTCAATACCATCTAAATAAGCTCCTGTTCCTATTAACCAATTTGAACCTGTATGTATTTTTATATAGCTCAACTTAGATACACCACTTATAATACCTTGACTTGTAGGTTTTTCGCCTTTATATTCAACAAAACCTTTGCCATTATTTTTTTCGGCAACTTGAATAAAAGTATTAACTCGTGATTTATATTTTTTTAAATTACCTTCCAAAAATTTATTTTCTCGATCGGGATCAAAGGGATGCATGATATATTTTGGAGTTTTTTTATTGCTAACATCAATAATCCAAAAATAACCAATCCCATTATTATATCTCATGGCTCTAATAGTTTCTTTAATATTAGCCAAACCGTCTTTTATTATATCTTCTATATTAACTTCAGTAATCAGCATCCAATCCCATTTGGGAACTAATTTTACATAAAATATATAAGAAATATCCTTTTTATCTATCTCAGAATACCAGCTATGATAAATAAAGAACTCTTCCAAATTTTTATTTAACTTTTCAAGTAAATTATCAAATAAACTCTTATTCGTATTTGGGTTATTATAAAAAGAATCATCTATAAATTTATCATTTAACGCTGGAATTAGAGGGTGCATAACTACTTTAGGGAAGGGTTTTTTATTTTCAGTAATCCAAATATAACTTTTATCATTATTGTATCTAATAGCTTCAATTTTTTCAATTGCCTGTTTTTGTGCTTTTTTTATAGATAATTTTCTCTTTTTTACTAATTCTAATCTTTGTTCTATAATAATTTCTGCAATATTAATTGCATGTTTTAAATTATCTCCAAAACGCTTTTCTATATATTCTATATCTGAACTTCTTGTATATAAAGAATCCACTGCCGAGTAAGTAATATCCATATAGTTTTTAAGGCTCATAGCAACTTTATCATATTCTTGATTTTCACGTTTTTCAGTTAAATCTGAAGCTAATTCTTGCATACGATAAAATGTATCAAAAAAAATGTAACTCATTGAAGCAAATATAGATAAAACTATGGCAATAATATAAAGTTTTTTCATATAATAAGTTTAAACATAAACCTTATAGGAATTTAATAAAATTGGAAACTTAATAATGGCAGGATAAATACTTGTCAACTAAGGATTAATTCTAAATAATATAACCGCTTTTATTAAAAAAAAAGCAGTTACATATAATTATAACTAGGCAGCCGCTGTTTCAGCTGTTGTTTCAGTAGTTGTTTCTTCTTTTTTATCAGCAAATTTTTTCATAAGATAGTAAGCACCTACTCCAATAAGCGCACCACCTACAACAGCCATACCAATAGGATGAGCCACTACAAAAGGTTTAATTGTACCCAACCATACACCTTTAGGTACTAATGCAATTTCAGTTCCAGTTGCCATTCAATAATTCTCCTATAAAATTTAAATTTATTTATATACTTTTTTAGTATAACTGAAAATTCTAAAAATTAATCAAAAAAATATATAATATTTCTAAAATAATAGCATTTTATCATAAATAATTGAAATATATAATATTTAATTCATCATTCTTCTTATATATTGGAATATTATTATTGAATAATAATAAATTAATTTCTAATATTTCGATTATAAATAAACTAGCAATTTTTATTCCTTAACTAATTATTAATAATAAATTAAAATTATATGTCAGTAAATATCGAAGAAATAGAACATCAACCAGTACACCAATTTGTCGAACAAGCTTATCTTAATTACGCCATGTATGTCATATTAGATCGAGCTTTACCTCATATTGGTGATGGTTTAAAACCAGTGCAACGCCGCATTATCTATTCCATGTCAGATTTAGGTTTAAAACCAAGCAGTAAATATAAAAAATCAGCCCGTACTGTTGGCGATACTTTAGGTCGTTTTCATCCGCATGGAGATATGGCTTGTTATGAAGCAATGGTATTAATGGCACAAGCTTTTTCATATCGTTATCCGCTTATTGATGGGCAGGGCAATTGGGGTTCTATAGATGACCCAAAGTCCTTTGCTGCTATGCGTTATACTGAAGCACGCTTATCTGTTTTTAGCAATTTACTTTTTGATGAATTAGCTGAAGGCACAGTCGATTGGCAAGCTAATTTTGATGGAACTTTACAAGAACCATGCTTATTACCCGCGCGTTTGCCTAATGTATTACTAAATGGAGCTAGTGGAATTGCTGTTGGGATGGCAACCGATATTCCACCCCATAATTTGTTGGAAGTAGCAACAGCTTGCACTAAATTGATTAAAAATCCCGATATGGAAATTGCCGATTTATGCGCCATTATACCTGCTCCAGATTATCCAACTACAGCCGAAATTATTAGCTCGCCGACTGATTTACTTAAAATGTATGAAACTGGTTATGGTTCAGTGCGAATGCGGGCAACTTATATTAAGGAAAATAGTGATATTATTATTACCGCTTTGCCCTATCAAACATCAGGCAGTAAAGTTATAACCCAAATTGCCGCTCAAATGACAGCTAAAAAGTTGCCAATGGTTGAAGATATACGCGATGAATCTGATCATGAAAACCCAGTTCGTCTGGTTATTATACCTAAATCTAATCGCATTGATGTTGAGGGCGTAATGACACATTTGTTTGCCACCACTGATTTGGAACGCAGTTATAGAGTTAATCTAAATATTATTGGTTTAAATGGTCGCCCGCAAGTTAAAAATCTTAAAGTTTTATTATTAGAATGGATAGATTTTCGCAAAGAAACGGTACGGCGACGTTTACAATACCGTCTTGATAAAATATTACATCGGTTGGAACTTCTTACAGGCTTTTTAATTACTCATGAAAATATAGATAAAATCATTGAAATTATTCGTGATAACGATAAACCAAAATCTATTTTGATTAAAATTTATCAATTAACTGAAATTCAAGCCGAAGCTATTTTGGAATTAAAGTTACGTCAATTAGCTAAATTGGAAGCAGCTAAATTAACCAAAGAACAAAAAACTTTAATTAACGAAAGTGAACAATTAGCCAGCGTTTTAAAATCAGCAGATAAACTGGTCAATTTAATTATTAAAGAAATTAGGGCGGATGCTAAAAAATATGGCGATGTTCGTTATTCACCTATTGTTAAACGGAAAGTAGCAAAGGTTTTTGATGAGACGGTTTTAATCACTTCAGAGCCAATTACGGTGATTTTATCGGCTAAAGGTTGGGTACGCTGTGCTAAAGGGCATGATATTGACCCATTGAGTTTGAATTATCGGGAAGGCGATGAATGTATTAATGTTTATCGGGGACAAAGTAATCAGCAAGCGGTATTTATAGATGCAGGAGGTCGTTGTTATTCAGTAGCAGCTCATACTTTGCCATCTGCACGAGGACAGGATGAACCATTAACTGGACGTTTTGCTCCTCCAAGTGAAACTGGTTTTTTATATACTTTATTGGGTGAACCTAATGATCAATATTTATTCGCTTCCAATACTGGTTATGGTTTTATTATCCAATTAAAAGATTTATATACTAAAAATAAAGCGGGTAAAGCGATATTAACTTTAGCAAATGATTCAAAAATGTTAACACCTTCATTATTAACAAAATCTGAAACTTTGCATTATGCCGTTATTACCAGTGCGGGTTATTTATCTATTGTAGCCGTTGCAGAATTGCCTTATTTATCTAAAGGAAAAGGTATTAAATTATTAAATATACCTGCCAAAAATAAAGATGAAATAGTTATTTGTTTGGATTTATTGGAGCCAAATCAGGATAAACTTATTTTATATGTTGGTAAACGCCGTTTAACTTTGAAAACCCGTGATATAGCCGCTTATACGATGGAACGAACTAGACGGGGACAAAAATTACCACGTGGTTTCCAAAAAGTGGATAAATTAGAGGTTATTCACTCTAAAAAGGAAGAAAATTTATTTTAACCGAAACTTCGCATACCTCTTAACCACTTCCAACATATAGTGATATTCTTATAAAAAAGCACCATAAAAATAACTGGTAGTCCTGAAATAGGTAGTGCT
>JAGLFE010000303.1 GCA_023144675.1 Thiomargarita sp.
ATGAGATTTAATAAAGGAAAATATTATGCCATATGGTAAATTTGAATCAGTTGAGCAAGTTGCAAGTATTTTCAGTATTAAAGTAAAAGATGCTTCCATAATTAACAGTAAGAAAATAAAAATATTAGAACCATTATTCAATAATATCAAAGAAAAATTATTAGATAGTTTAAAGTTTTAGGAACGAAGCTACAATATGCAATAAAGTAATTACACCCATATTAAATATAGTTGCTGAAAATAATAAACCTCTAAATGTTTGGATAGAAGAACCTTTTAATGTAGATAAGGAAAAGGACTTAGTAGGAGAACCCGACTATTTAATAGATCCAGCTACTGATTATGGTAGCATGGAATTGCCACCGCTTTGTATTATAGAAGCAAAAAAGCAAGATTGGGATGACGGTTGGACATAAGATTTAGCAGAAATGGTTGCTGTTTCCATTAAAGGGGCTAATATATGTTATAGTGTTGTAACGACAGGAAAAAATATGGCAATTTGCTAAATTAGAAAATAGCATTTTTATAAAAGACCCTAACCAAATATCAGCAACTAGAGAATTACAATTTGTTTTTGATACTTTAAATTGGGTATTTTCTGAAATTAATAGGTGAATCTATGTTCATACTTGAAACAATGCTTGTCATAATTATCATCCCTTTTACAGCATTTATATCTCGTACTGAATTTAAATCATGGTTATCAGATTATCCAATAACGTTTAAAGATACTTGGGGAACAGATAATGAAAGTCTTTAAAAGTATTTCTTGGAATGCTACCGACAAAAATATTACAGAAATTTGGAAATGGATATTTGATGATTAAATTTCAATTTTTATAGCATGAAATGGAATATAGAATACTATAACCAAACTGTAGAAAAAGCAGTTTTTCAATTACCTGATGGGTTATTGGCAAGATATTTACGTTTAACTGATTTAATGGAAGACTTTGGTTCAAATTTAGGAATGCCACATACACGCGCAATGGAGAATGGACTTTTTGAACTTCGAGTAAAAGGCAAAGAAGGTGTAGCACGAGTGTTTTATTGTACATAAATTGGTAAAAAAATAATTATGCTTCATGTTTTTATCAAAAAAACGCAAAAAACACCTAAAAAAGAATTACAAATAGCAACCAAACGATTGTTAGAGGTAAAAAATCGTGAAACATGAAGAATTAAGAGCTAAAGCAATGCAAAAAAACGGAGTTAAGGCAGAATATGAAGCTTTAGAGTTGGAATTTCATTTATTGCGAGAAATGCTTAAAACAAGACAAGAAGCAGGATTAACTCAAACAGAAATAGCGGAAAAAATGGGAACGATTCCCTTGATAATAACAGAAATGGAATCATCATTGAGCAGTGGAAATGATAAGTATTCGCCATCATTAGCAACTTTAAAAAAGTATGCCGAGGCGGTTGATTGTCATTTGGAAATTAGCTTTATTCATAACTAGTATTTAATTCTCAAACTAAAAACAAACCTAAAATTAGGAGATATTTATTTATGCGTGAAAAAATCAAACTGGTTTCTTCTGCCAAGACGGGACATTATTATACAACAACCAAAAATAAGCGAACTATGACGGACAAATTAGTGATGAAAAAATTTGACCCAGTTATTCGTAAACATGTTGAATATAAAGAATCTAAAATTAAATAAAGGAGAATAAATTTATGGCTATTATTAAAATGACGGATTTAGATTTATTTGGTAAACGGGTATTAATTCGTGAGGATTTAAATGTGCCTTTGAAAGATGGCAAAGTATCCAGCGATATTCGTATTCGCGCCTCGTTGCCTACCATACAACACGCCATTAAATCTGGTGCCAAAGTCATGTTGATGTCGCATTTAGGTCGTCCAACAGAAGGTGAATTTGATGCTAGAGCTTCAATGGCTCCTGTTGCAACACATTTGGAAGGTTTATTAGGTCAACCAGTTAAATTAGTTAAAGATTGGTTGGATGGTGTAGAAATCGGTGCGGGTGAAGTTGTATTGTGCGAAAATGTACGCTTTAATAAAGGCGAAAAGAAGAACGATGACGCTTTGTCAAAGAAAATGGCGGCTTTATGCGATGTTTACGTCATGGATGCTTTTGGAACTGCTCACCGGGCGCAAGCTTCAACTCATGGAGTAGCTAAATATGCACCAGTTGCCTGTGCTGGTCCTTTATTAGCTAATGAATTAGAAGCCTTGGGTAAAGCTTTGGATAATCCAAAACGTCCAATGGTTGCCATTGTCGGTGGTTCTAAAGTTTCCACCAAATTGACGGTATTAGAATCTCTTTCTAAAATCGTTGATCAATTAATCGTCGGTGGTGGAATTGCTAATACTTTTATTGCTGCCGAAGGTCATAATGTCGGTAAATCATTATATGAAGCGGATTTAGTTGAAGAAGCAAAAAAATTATCCGCCGCCGCAAAATCTGCTGGAGGCAATATCCCTGTACCTACTGATGTAGTAGTTGGGAAAATCAGTCCTTTCGAGCAAGCCGATGCCACCGCCACTTTGAAACCAGCTAATGAAGTCGCTGATGACGAAATGATTTTTGATGTGGGACCAGATACCTCAGCCCAACTTGCTGAAATTATTAAAAATGCTGGCACAATTGTGTGGAATGGACCAGTTGGCGTGTTTGAATACGACCAATTTGCTGCGGGAACTAAAGCTTTAGCCGAAGCCATTGCCGAAAGTAGTGCTTTTTCAATTGCTGGTGGTGGAGATACTTTAGCCGCCGTAGATAAATATGGAGTAAAAGATAAAGTTTCTTATATTTCTACTGGTGGTGGTGCTTTCTTAGAATTTTTGGAAGGCAAGAAATTACCGGCAGTTGCTATTCTTGAAGAACGTGGAACAGCATAAGTATTTATAATATTCAGCTTGATTCTAATGTCTGAAGCATTATTTTAGAGCAATTTTCATTGTATAATGTTATTAACATGAAACCAAAAATTTACATTTGACAAAAGGTAGTTTATCTGCCATAATTAATACAAAAGGTGTAGCAGAGATGCTCAACGAGCATGACACCACATAACCAGTAAGGTCGAGGCAGTGTCCGGTAATGATGTTCTGAATCCAAGTTTATCTTGGCGAAGGTTCCTTAGTTGGAGCCTTTGTTATTTCTACCACATGAAAAAATCTTTTGTAGATGTCAAAACCGCTATTTAATCTTCCCGACAAAAATTATCAGTTTTGGAAAGAATTCACTCCTGAAGGCAAAGCATTTGCTTTTGATCATTTAAACGCCTGTAAGTACATTTTTAAACATCCTGAAAGAAAAGTATACGCTTTACTTTACATTTTCACATCATGTTTTTACTAAGCGGTATGATATCTCTAGTAACCCTGATAAAAATAGAATTTATCTTTTTCCTACAGAAGATTTAAGGTTGTTTGATGAGAAAAGGTATGAACTATCTAAACACCTTCCTGAAATTGTCAAAACATTACCAGATCAGTTTTGTTATCATGGGGGTTACAGTAGATATTGTAGCTGTAAAATTCAAAAACCAAATACTTATGAGAAGATGTATTATCAAGTCGTTTATCGCACATGGAAGGAACGAGGAAAAATGCGTTTTCACATTGAGAGCGCTTATCCATTGGAAGGTAAATTAGGCAAGGTAAAAAAAGTCAATTTTTGGGTTATTTGCTATAATTTATTAAAAGGTAAGAACTTACCTAAACCTGCAAGATGATATAAACGGCTAACAATAACATTAATACTCGGGTTATGTAATATGGACTTGGCTTTAACTAATAAGACGTATAAGCGAAGCGTCATACACCAAATCCTTGCTAATTTATAAATTAGAACTCAATAAAACTTAAAACTAAACATCATGAGTATATAAAGATGCTTGCTGATATAAACAAAAAAAGCAAGCTAACAAATCCATCGCACCTGACCTCGCATACGTTCATCGGGTGAATTCTATAGTTCACAATTAACAATTCACACAAATAATCCCATGCTTAGAAGAACTAAAATTATTGCTACTTTAGGACCTGCTACCGATGATCCTAAAATACTAGATAAAATGATTCAAGCTGGTTTAAATGTAGTACGCTTGAATTTTTCACATGGAACGACTGAAAGCCATCAACGTCGCTTAGATTTAGTACGTGAACGTGCGGAATTAAATGGTCGTCCCATCGGAGTAATACTTGATTTACAAGGTCCTAAAATTCGGATTGAAAAGTTTGTGGACGGTAAAATCACCTTAAATGAAGACGATAAATTTACCCTAGATGCCACTCTTCCTAGTGATGAAGGTTCTCAAGAACGGGTGGGGATTACTTACAAGCAACTACCAAAAGATGTGCAATGTGGTGATACTTTGCTTTTAGATGATGGCAGAATTTGCTTAGATGTTAAAGAAGTTGTTGAAACTCAAATTCATTGCAAAGTTATAATTGGGGGTGTTTTATCCAATCACAAGGGGATTAATCGTCAAGGTGGTGGACTTTCCGCTGCTGCCCTCACTCACAAAGATAGGGTTGATATTGTAACTGCAGCTGAAATGCAAGTGGACTATGTTGCGATTTCATTTCCCCGTTCAGCCGATGATATTCATGAAGCACGGAAATTATTGCAAGCAGCGGGTGGAAAATGTTCTATTATCGCTAAAATTGAGCGGGCAGAAGCATTAAAGAATCACGAAGAAATTATCAAAGCTTCCGATGCGATTATGATTGCACGCGGGGATTTAGGCGTTGAAATTGGAGATGCTAATTTACCTCCAACGCAAAAACTCTTAACCAAAAGTGCGCGTAATCTCAATAAAATCGTGATTACCGCAACCCAAATGATGGAATCAATGATTGAAAATGCGATTCCAACTCGTGCCGAAGTGTCAGATGTAGCTAATGCAGTGTTTGATGGAACCGATGCTGTAATGTTGTCAGCGGAAACTGCAGTTGGTAAACATCCACATCGGGCAATTAAAGCTATGGATCGGGTTTGTCTTGAAGCGGAAAAACAACCAATGATACGAATATCCAAACATCGTTTAGACACCAAATTTGGGCATATTGATGAAGCGGTAGCAATGGCAAGTATGTATGCAGCTAATCACTTGAATATCACCGCAATTGCCGCTTTAACTGAGTCTGGCGCAACTGCTTTATGGATGTCGCGAATTAATTCTAGTCTGCCTATTTTTGCACTCTCTAGTCATGCTGATACCCGCAGTAAAGTTACTCTATTTCGTGGTGTTTATCCGATTGAGTTTAATGAAATTACTGAAATTGATGATACCGCACAGGCTAATCAACTCATGGTGAATGAGATTCTTAAACTCGGCGCAGCTAGTGAAGGTGATTTGATTATCATTACGAAAGGCGATTTGAAAGGTATTTCAGGCGGTACTAATTCAATGAAAATTGTTTGTGTTGGGAAAAGTTTAGTGTAAGTTATAACAAATTATTTATATATGTATTAAATAATTTTAACCAAAATAAAAGGAGTTAAAAATTGTCGCAAAATATCATGGCTGTATATGAACATGGGATTTTACGTCCGCTAGAGCCTTTAATTTTATCTGAAAAACAAATGGTTAGGATTCAAGTTGAACCTGAAAAACAAATTGATACTGTTTACCAATTTCTGATTAATATGGGTTGGTTAACCCCACCATTTGGTCAATCAAAAGTAAAACCCGTACCTTTGAAAGAACGTAATCGGGTTGCCGACATTCTTGGAAAAGCAGTCAAAAAGCCGGTTTCGGAAATGATTATTGAAGATCGAGGTAAATGGTGAAAACGTATTTCTTCGATACAAGTGCGTTAGTCAAGCGATACATTACTGAAATCGGTTCACAATGGGTGCGAACTTTAGATGATCTACAGGCGGGAAATAAAATCATTGTTGCTCGAATTACATGGGTTGAGATGTTAAGTGCATTTTCAAGATTGAAGCGTGAAAGTGTACTTGATACAGCAGATTTCAATACAGTTTTACAAGCTTTTGAGTATGATTGGGACACCCAATATCAGATAGTTGAGTTTGATAAATCATTGGCAGAACAAGCGGGTGAACTCGTAAAAAGGCATCCATTGCGTGCATACGACAGTGTTCAATTAGCTTCAGCATTGAAGATTTATCAAATTCATACGCAAGTTGCCTCTGAACTTTTTACCTTTGTGTCTGCTGATGATCGATTATTGAATATTGCAAAACTTGAGAATATGCAAGTCGAAAATCCGTTGGAGCATTAAAATTACATAAGAAGTTTTAACAAAAACAAAACTTACCAAAGGTACATTTACTAAACAACCGTATTTAGGGGACTTAGCTGTAAAATTATTTAGGATGACTGCTGGAACTAAACTAAATTTACCTCGACACCCGCCGCATGAACGATTGGAATTTAACTCGTCAATTCAATGAAAATTGTTTGTGTTGGGAAGAGTTTGGTGTAAGTTTAAGCATATTTATCATATATTATTATAATTCCAATAGAAAAAAATCAACAATTTAAAATGGTTTTGGAACTGGCGTTAAAAAATTTCAATGATAAACAATCCAATGGATTTGTGGAATTTACACCAGTTGAAGTTCCAGAGCAGTCTTCTCACGTGTATGTTGATCCAAATGAAATTTTGGTAGGTATCGCTTCACAGACCACATCCACAAAAAGAGGCTAAACCCTATCAAGTAAAAGATGCACGAAATTTTTTGATGAAAATTGGAGTTAAGCCATGAATACTATGAGCTATAAAAGTTATGTTGCCAGTATTAAATACAGTAACGATGATGAATGTTTTATTGGTCATATTGCTGGAATAAAAGATCGGGTTGGTTTTCACGGTGAATCAGTTTCTGAATTGCAAAAAACTTTCTATGAAGCTGTTGAAGATTATTTGGAAACTTGTGCTAAAGTTGGTAAATACCCTCAAAAACCCTACTCTGGAGAATTAATGTTGAAAATTCCTCCTGAATTACATGCAGTCATTGCAACCTCTGCTCAAGTAAATGGTCAAAGTATTAATTAATGGATTTCACAAACATTGGCTCAGATCGTTCGGGTATGAAAATTACTATTATATGTGTTTATTAAATAGTTCAAATATTTGTTAAAGATAAATTTAAGCGCATATAAATTGTAGTGAAGCATAAATTATAACAATTGGTAGTTATGATACAAATTTAATAAAAATTAATATTATGTATGTAGAATACTTTAATAACTTTGAAAATGTTGAAAACTTAGGTGGCAAAGCATGGCAACATGCAATGAATGTCGATTCAATAGAACAAATGGCAATTAAGGATTGTTCCCTACACTGTTTTCATTACCAACAAATGTTTGAAATGTTGTTTAAATATTTGCTGGAATCAAAAAGCAAACACAGCTTATATTCACGTACTCATAAATTAAATAATTTGCTTGAAGAATTAATTGAATACACCACCTTTAGAACTGATAAAACTAAATATCGTATGGCTCTACAAGTAATTACGGTGTGTGCAGAGGAATATCGTTATAATTTTTTGATAGACTGTGAAGGTTATCGAGATAGTGTACAAATTGCTAATGAATTATTGAAGGAGTTATTAGCGTTTAACAGCACGTAGCTTGGATTTCCTTAATTGCTTGCTCCTATTATGGTAGGATGGAATTTGGAAGATAAGCAGTTACAAAAAACTAAATAAATAATTATCTTTCATTGAGGAAATATATAATGAAAACACCTGCCTTAAAAAAGTTACAACAAATCATTACACTTTGTATTATGTATGGTACTGTGAAAGATTGGAAAATCACTAAAATTAAACTAGCTAAATTGGTTTATTTAGTAGATTTTGCCAAATTTTATAAATTTTTGGTTCCCATGACAGGATTTGAATATAAAAAATTGCCGTATGGTTCAATCACAGCAGAATTTTTTGCAGTATTTGACTACATGATTGCTCATGGTGTTATCGCAGAAGAAAAAAAAGGAACTATCAATCTTTTTTCATTAGTAGAAGAACCAGAAAAAGACCAACTCAGTGAACAAGAAATTGAATTAATCAAGGAAATTGCTCAGAAATGGTGTCGACATAATACAGAAAGTATTGTTGATTTTACACATGAACAACTACCATGGAAAATTTCGCGAGACAATGAAATTATTCCCTACGAACTAATTATTCAAGAGGAACCCAATAATGTTTATTAAAGATGTTGATTTCCAAGTTAATTATGTGGAAATGATGTTTTTTTGGAATATTTAGTATATTTATTGTTTTTTAGGATAAAACCGTTTAATATTCAAGCGAGCAATACATAAAATAATCGTAAATAACATATAGCGACTTACAGCCCACCATGAACTAAAAATTCGAGAATGTCCTTCTTTTCTTGGGTGCATAAAAATTGGTTGTTCCGCAATACGCATTCCCATCCGATTAAGTAAAATAAGTACTCCCATATCTTGATAATCTAATAAACTAGCTTTTTGGGAAGCTAATAAATCAATGGCGGCTTGATTATAAATACGTAATCCCGAAGTTAAATCCTGCAATTTTAAGCCTGATAATTTCCGAAAAATACACCAAGCAAATTTTCTCGATATACTGCCACGCTTAGGAAAAGAACCGATAATCATATCATATTGTTCTTCCTGCATCGCATTTAATAGAATCGGAATAGAAGCAACTTCATGTTGTCCATCCGCATCCATCGTAATTGCGGTCTTAAATCTATGTTTGGAAGCATATCTCAATCCTGTTTGAGTTGCACCCCATGCCCCTAAAGAAAAAACTAAAGGTAAAACAATTGCTCCTGCCGACTCGGCAACTTGAATTGTATTATCAGTACTGGCATCGTCAATAACAACTATTGGTGCATTAAAATGAGATTTGATTTCTACAATGATTTTACCTATTGTTTTGACCTCATTTTTGGCTGGAATGATAATAATAAATGGGGATATTTTTGCATACATATCTTAGTTATGCCCATTTCTCAAAATATGAGAGGATAAAATAATATTTTCCCAATTTAACCTAATAAAAAAATTGTAGCTAATCCCAAAAAGCTGGCAAATCCAATAATATCAGTTACAGTTGTCAAAACTACACCGCCTGATAATGCTGGATCAATAGACAAACGGTGCATAATTAAAGGAACTAAAACTCCTGACAAGGCTGCAAAAAATAAATTAATCATCAAAGCAATGCCAATAACCAAACCTAATTGTATATTATTAAACCATGTCATTGCAATAATGGCAACAACTAAAGCCCATATTATACCATTTAATAAACTAACAGCTAATTCTTTTCTCAATAAAAATGGTGTATTAGTATCAGTAATTTGACCCATAGCCATACCACGAATCATAATAGTTAGAGTTTGGCTACCAGCAATACCACCCATGCTCGCTACAATCGGCATCAAAATAGCTAAGGCAACTATTTGATCCAAAGTTGTTTCAAATAAACCAATTACATAAGCAGCCAAAAAAGCGGTGGCTAAATTAATACCCAACCATATAGCCCGCTTACGTGTTGTAACTAATATAGGCGCAAACATATCATCTTCCTCATCTAAACCAGCTCGACTCATTAAATTATGATCTGCTTCCGCCCGAATTACATCAACTACATCATCAACGGTAATTCGACCCACCAAAATACCTTGTTCGTCAACCACTGGTGCTGATAAAAAATCGCGCTGTTCAAATAAAATGGCAACTTGATGGGCAGATGAATGAGCTGGAATCGCTTCTATTTGGGTACTTAGTATTTTTTTAACCGTTAATTTAGGGTCATGGGTTAATAAATCAGTAATTAATAAAGCACCTTGATAACGGTTATCATTATCAACCACCATGATTAAATCAGTTTTTTCAGGCAATTTTTTTAAATGACGTAAATGCTGTAATACTTTTTTTAAAGTCATTTTTGTATGGATAGTCAATACATCAATATTCATTAAACCACCAGCCGAATCTTCTGGATAAAATAAAATTTGTTGTAAACGGCGGTAATGATGTACATCTGTAATTTGTAAAACTTTCTCGACAATTTCTTCAGGCAAATCTTGTAAAACATCGACCGCATCATCTGGGTCCATATTTTGAATGACGATATTAACTTCCGCTGGTGTCATATCCTCCATTAATTCACCACGAACGCCATCATTTACATAAGGAAGGATTTTTCCTCGTTCAATATTATCTAATTGCCATAATTTATCTCGTTGTTTTTGGGGAAATGATTCTAAAATATCTGCAATTTCAGAAGGATGTAATTCTTTTATTAATTCAACAATTTTTTGCTCATCGGCTTTTTCTAAAGAATCATGCAAATTATCTAAGTTAGCGGACATAATAGTATTTATTATAATTAACTGTTTTTTTCACAATCAATAGGAGTTACATGACGTGCAATAAGTTGTACAGTTTTTATATTACGAAACGAGTTAATATCCAATTGATAAGCTAAATAAATACATTTTGTATCATCTTTCCAATCGGTATCAACAGTATTAAATGCGATAACATCAATAGTTTGGCTACCGTCAAGAGAACGTACTTTCAATTTAAGATGTTGATTATTCAATAAATGTCGCTCTAATATTTCGAATTTACCATCAAAAACTGGTTCTGGAAAATCATGTCCCCAAGGTGTAAATTTCTTTAATAATTCTGCTAGTTCTAAAGTAAAATCTTGAGCTAATAATTCGCCATCGCTATAAATAATACCTTGCAAAGCATCAGAAGATAGATATTTACGCACTTCCTGATCAAACAATTTTTGAAATAACTCAAATTGGTCAAGAGGAATAGTTAAACCTGCTGCCATTGCATGACCACCAAAAAAAAGTACCATGCCAGGATGTTGAGTTGCAATTTGCTCAATAATATCACGTATATGTACACCTTGCACTGAACGTGCCGAACCTCGAATTTGGTCTTCTTTATCATGGGTGAACATAATTACTGGGCGGTGTAAACGATCCTTAATCCGTGCTGCTAAAATGCCAATCACGCCTTGATGCCAAGTTTCATCCAACAAACATAACCCAATTGGTAAATTTTCTATACTTCCCAAACGCTCAATCATGGTTAAAGCGTTAGTTTGCATTTTACTTTCTTCGAGACGGCGTTCTTGGTTAAATGTATTTAGAAGTTGCGCATATTTTTTAGCAGATTTAATATTATCACTTAACAAACCAGCAATGCCGAAAGACATATCATCCATGCGTCCAGCCGCATTTAAACGCGGTCCTAAATAAAAAGCTAAATCGCTCGCCACAATATTAGCTTGATCACGTTTGGTTACTTCTATTAAGGCTTGAATGCCATAACAACAATGATTAGCCCGTATGCGCCGTAAACCCTGTTCGATTAAAATACGGTTGTTATAATCTAAAGGCACAACATCAGCAACTGTTCCTAAAGCGACTAAATCTAAAAAGTTGGCTAAATTAATTTCGGCAATTCCTTGATTTATAAACCAATTTTGCTCACGTAAATAAGCCCGCAATGCCATCATTACATAAAATATAACGCCAACGCCACATAAATTTTTACTGGCAAATTTATCACCTGCTTGGCGAGGATTAACAATGGCATCAGCTTCAGGTAATAATTTTCCAGGCAAATGATGGTCGGTAATTAACACTCGCATATTTTGGGATTTAGCGGCTGCAACTCCTTCAATGCTTGAAATGCCGTTATCAACTGTAATTAATAAATCGGCAATATTTTGTTGTTTATCAGGTAAAAGAACGTATTCTTTGGCTAATTCAATAATTTCAGGCGTTAAACCATAACCATGTTTTTCTCGATTGGGAACTAAAAAATGAACTTGTTTAGCTCCCATTTGTTCTAAAGCTTTAACCGCTAAAGCACAACTTGTTGCACCATCAGCATCATAATCAGCAATAATTAAAATTCGGGCTTGATTTACTAATGAATCGTATAATAATTGCACCGCTTTTTCTATATTCAGCAAATTAGAATAGGGTAACAAATATTGTAGTTTATAATCCAATTGTTGAATATTATTAACTTGACGAGCGGCTAAAACCCGTGTTAATACTGGATGTAAACTATCGGGTAAATCAATATGTTCAGAAATAGGACGGCGTTTGATAATTTGAAGCACCATTAAACACCGTACTGTTTTCTATAATTTGCAATCATTTGTAATGCATCTTGTTGATCAGTTTGTTGTTCGAGATATTCAATAATATGTTCTAAATTAATGATGCTAATAACTGGAATTTGATAATTTTTTTCAATCATTTGCACCGCCGATAATTGACTATCTTTAGATTTTTCTTGTCGATCAAAAGCAACAACAACCCCTGCTAATTGCGCTCCAAGTTCTTGAATCAACGGAATTACTTCTTGAATAGCAGTTCCAGCAGTAATTACATCATCAACTAATAATACTCTGCCATTTAAAGGTGCGCCAATCATCATTCCGCCTTCGCCATGTTCTTTAACCTCTTTGCGATTAAAACAATAGGGAATGTGGCAACTACAATAATCGGATAATGAAATTGCAGTGGCGGTAACTAATGGAATACCTTTATAAGCTGGTCCAAATAAAACGTCAAATTCAATCTCAGAATGTTGAATGGTTTGTGCATAAAAATCACCCAATTTCGCAATACTTTGTCCATTGCTAAACAAGCCAATATTGAAAAAATAAGGACTTTTTCTACCTGATTTTAGGGTAAATTCCCCAAACCGAAGAATTTTTTCGGTAATAATAAAATCTAAGAATTTTTTTTGATAAGTTTGAATCATAATTGATTTTCTCGTTGTTCTCGTAGTACCTTAATTTGAAATAAAGTATTTCGATTTTCTTCTTCTAAACTTGAATTAATAAATTTAATCGTGGTTCTATATCTAGGAATAACGTTGTATTTCAAGGCATTAACCCGTTTTTGGGTTTTACGTTGTTCTTCCAATAAACGCCACAATGCAGTTTCAGCTTCTCCCAAACTAGCTAATAATACCACCATTTTGGTCAAATGTTTGCGAGTTTGATCAAAACTGCTGTCAGTTCCCATTAATCCAACTGGTTGTAAAGCCAATGTTTCTGCCTTAACCGCAGGATATTGTACGCCAATACTGCTACGAGGTAAAATTTTTATTGCCACTGAGGGATTTAAACCTAAAGCGGATTGTCGTAAAGCTTGACTACTCATACGTATATGGGTAATACCCAACCAATGATAAGCTGTTCCCAACGTATCTTTTGCTTCTTGTCGCAAAGCTCGATATTGTTTAAGTCGCTCATAAACTAAACGCGTTAATAATTCTTTTTTTCGCTCTAATAAATTAGCCCCTAATTCTAAAAATTCAACTTTACGTTTCAACAGCAATAAAGCACTTTTGGTTGGTGGGATTTTAAGACGTTTTGCAGTCATAATTATTTTTTTCCAGTTAATAAATACGAAGCCTTCTTTTCAAAAGCTTTACATCGCCCTCGTTTAAAATATCCCTCGCCACAAATATAAATAACCAATCCCGTTTTTAAATCGCCATTGCCATAATAATTTTTATAACGATTCACCAGTAATTGAGGGCATTTAGCGATGGGATAATTAAATCTTTTACAATCTTTTTTTCTGAAAGAAGTTAATTTTACTTTATGCAAACGCTTTATCATAGCATTAGTTAAAGTATTTTTATCAATTATTTTTTTCTGTGGAACAATTGGTTTTTCAATTGATATTGATGGCTGAATATTAAATATTTCTTGGAGTTTAAATAGATTTAAAGTTGAATAATGAGCTAAATTTGAAATACAAGCCATAATGCTAAAGATTATTAATAATGTTATTTTATCTTTTTTGCTAAAAGGTGGAGATTTCTTCTTTGGTAAAATTGGACGATAATAATGATTTCGAGCGTATTTATAAATTAAATTTTTAACATTTATCCAAGAATGATGACTTATTTTATATTTGTCAGGATTTGGGCAAGTAAATTTATCAGCATTTTGCGTGTAACCATTTAGGGCAATAATAATAAAAATTTGGCAATTATATTTCTCAGCCGTACTTTGAGCAACTAGAAAATCATCTCCAAAAAAATTAGCATATTCATTGCGTAAATCCTTTTTAGATAAGCGAGTTTTAGTATTTTTAGCTTGAATAATAACATGGACTTTGGTTAAATCATTAGGATGGTAAAGTATAATGTCAACGCCTTTATCATCCTTTCCGCCAGCAACAATAGCTTTCCAACCAATTCCGTTATATAAACCAGCCAAAAAGTATTCAAACACATCACCTTTATAAGTGGAACTCCCTGATAAATTATTTAAAATATGATAAATGCGTTTATTACCATTTTTTCTAGCTAATTTTAGCAGTAGTTTAGCTTGAAAAATTGCATCAGTATTGGTTATCATGTTGATGAAATATTATGCTGGTTGCGTAATAAATCTTTTTTTGTTTGTAGCAATAGTTCAGATAATTTTACATATTAACTGATAATTCCAAAAACGC
>JAGLFE010000304.1 GCA_023144675.1 Thiomargarita sp.
GAATAATGTTGGGTTACTACATAATTATTTACCACTACTTTATTTAGGACTATCTTAATTTTGATTATTATGCGAATTAAAAACTATTAATTTATTATAAATTATCTTAGGTGCTAAACTTAAAAACAACTACTAAAAAATGCAACGTCGTAATTTTATTGGTTTATTAGGCTTATCTGGAGCTTCAGTTTATGGATTTAATGTCCTTAAAAAGTCTGAATATTGGCCTGATGATAATACCTTTTTCAATCCCTGTTTAAATAGTCAATTACCACCAATATTGGCGAATCATAATGTGGTACGTTCTGCTTTTGCAGATATTGATACCACCCAAATTTGGGATGGGCATATCCACTTAATTGGCATTGGGGATTCGGCAAGTGGTATTTGGGTCAATCCAAATTCATTTAATCCGTTTTATTTAAAAAAATATGTGCAATTCCGTTTTTTTCTCAACGCTTCTTGTCCTAGCCCCAATATGGCTATAGATGAAGGATTTGTCAACCGTTTAGCAAGTTTAACTTGGGGAACAGGAGTACGTTTCCTATTATTAGCTTTTGATCATAGTTATAATGAAAAAGGTGAACGTTTATTAAAACAAACACCCTTTTATACTCCAAATGATTATGCCGCCAGTATTCATCGGCAATATCCGCATCAGTTTGAATGGCTGGCTTCAATTCATCCCTATCGTAAGGATTGTATTGAAGTCCTAGAAAAAGCAGTTGCAAACCAAGCTCGTGGAGTTAAATGGTTGCCACCAGCAATGGGCATTGACCCATCCTCTCCATTATGTGATCGTTTTTATAAAGCTTTAGTTTATTGGGATATTCCCTTGTTATGTCATGGTGGAGATGAACAAGCTATTGATGGTTCACATCATCAAAAATTGGGGAATCCACTATTGTTGCGGCGAGCCTTAGATCAGGGCGTAAAAGTTGTGGTTGCGCATTGTGCTTCATTGGGGCAAAATCGGGATTTAGATAAGGGAACTGCTACTTTAGTATCTAATTTTGATTTGTTTACTCGGCTTTTAGACGAATCAGCATATAAAGGACAAATATTTGGCGATATTTCTGCGATGACGCAAATTAAACGAGTAAAATATCTCAAAAAATTATTGGCGCATCCTGATTGGCATTCTCAATTATTATATGCTTCTGATTATCCTTTGCCAGCGGTAATTCCAATTACTTCCTTGAAATTATTACATGAACAACAATTAATTACTGCCGAACAAGTTAATATCTTATCACAATTACGCCAACACAATGCCCTATTATTTGATTTTGTATTAGCCCGTCATATACAAGTCGAAGGACAACATTTCCCAACCAGTATTTTTCATACCCGACCATTTTGGACTGGAGTAAAACAATTAGTATAATGAATCGTTTAAAACATTTACAACAGATTTTTCGACAATTAGCTTCTGAGCAACAAAATACATTATTGGCATTCGCTGAATTTTTACAAGCTCAATCCACTGAAAAACCGCCTGAACCACCACAAATTCCGCAATTACAACCTCGTCAAGCTGATGAATCAGTAATTGCAGCAATTAAACGATTAGCCAAAAGTTATCCCATGCTTGATAAAGCTGTAATGTTGAATGAAACATCTCGTTTAATGACTGAACATATTATGCAAGGTCGGGATAAAAATGAAGTTATTGATGAATTAGAGCTGGTGTTTGCCAATCATTACGAAAAATTTGAACAAGAGAATGTATCATGATAAAAGTATTAAAAGGTTGGTTTCATCGCTATTTTTCTGATCCACAAGCAGTTTTTCTAGCAATTTTATTAATTAGTAGTATTACTATTTTAATGACTATGAGTAAAATGTTGGCTCCAGCTTTGGCGAGTATTGTTATTGCCTATCTGTTGGAAGGCGTGATTCAAAATTTTCAACGATGGCATATTCCAAGGTCATTGGCTGTTTTTTGTGTTTATTCTACCTTTATTACTTTGTTAACTTTTATTATTATTATTGTGTTACCTATTGTGTCATATCAATTAACCCAACTTATTCAAGAACTGCCTTCAATGGTAGCGAAAGGGCATCAATTACTTAAAACTTTGCCCGAAAAATATGAAATTATTTCTGCAATACAAATCGAAGGTATTATTGATTCAATACGTATCAGAGTCCATCAAATAGGACAAATGTTACTGAGTTATTCCTTGGCTTCTATTACCGCAGTAATTACTTTATTAGTTTACTCAATTTTAGTGCCATTACTGGTATTTTTCTTCTTGAAAGATAAAGAAACTATTATAAAATGGTTAATCAGCTTTTTACCCAAAGAACACACTGTTGCTCAAAAAGTTTGGGTTGAAATGGATGCACAAATGGGAAATTATGTAAGGGGCAAGGTTTATGAAATTTTTTTGGTGGGAACTTTTAGTTATTTTCCTTTTGCTTATATGAATTTGAATTATGCTTCATTATTAGCCTTTTTAGTTGGTTTATCGGTGATAATTCCCTATGTTGGCGCAGTAGTTGTTACTTTCCCCGTGTTAATGGTTGCCTATTTTCAATGGGGAATTGGTTCTGATTTTTTCTCAATTATAATGATTTATGGTATTATTCAAGGTTTAGATGGCAACGTTTTAGTTCCATTATTATTTTCCGAAGCAGTTAATTTACATCCAGTTGCAATTATTATGGCAGTACTTGTTTTTGGAGGAATATGGGGGTTTTGGGGGGTGTTTTTTGCAATTCCTTTGGCTACTTTAGTTAAAGCCCTACTATCATCATGGCCACGTTCTCCTATGGATGATTTAATGCCTCAAGTAGTTATTTCTCAAGAAAAAGAATAAATATTATTATAATTCAATAACATTATTAAAGCTTTCTTGTAAAATAGAGGTTTTTTAAAGGCTTTTAATTGTGAATTAGCTAAAGCTAATGATTTTTTGTCTTAATTATTTAACGAGTAAAAACAAAAACTTCAATCATAAAACTCATAATTAAAAGCAAACTTGTTACAGTGTGCATCATAATAGTGTTTTTAATCGCTGGTATTAAGGCAGTTGATTGTTCATAATGGCTATAAACAGTTTTAATTGCTTTAAATCCTAAAGGTAATGTTAATAAGCAAGTTAAGGCTAATAAAGGTAAATATTGATAAATAACTCCTAAGATAACGCTAATAAAGCTTGCAACGATTAAAAATACATAAATAGGGCGAGCTTTAATATTACCTAAATAAACAATAATAGTAATTTTACCAGCTTTTTTATCTGCTTCCATATCAGGAAACTCATTAATATATAAAATTGCAGTTACTAAAGCTGCTAGAGGTAATGAAGCAATAAACGGTATCATATCTAAAGATTGTGTTTGTACATAATAAGCCCCTAATACTGCTAATACGCCAAAATTTAATCCAATTAATAATTCTCCCAAACAGCGACTATGTAAAGCGAATGGTGGAGCTGAGTAAAAATAACCAGATAATGCACCGATTATTCCTATCCATAATAGCATTAACCCTGATTTTGCGACTAAAAACAAGCCGATACTGATAGCAATTCCTAGTAAGACTAATCCATAGTAATACATTTGGTTTGCAGATAAAATCCCATTTTGAATAGTTCTACTACCGCCCGCAAAAGGTGTTAGTGGCGTTATATTATATACATCAGTTTTATTTAAATGGTCAAAGTAATCATTAATTACATTGATACTCGCATGAAATAAAATCCCAGCTAACAATGATAAAATTAAATACGGTAGTGAAAATATGTCTTGTGTATATTTCGCAATTACTGTACCTAATAAAATAGGTAAAATAATTACGGTGAAAAATTGAGGGCGAGTGGCTTTTATCCAAGCAGTCCAAGTTGTTTGTGTCATTATTTAGATAATATAGAGTTTATATGTTTTTTGAAGGTAAAAAAATAGATTAGATTTTTAATGGTAACATAATAATAATAGATTATAAATAAACTATATTACTTTTTGTTAAATTTAATAGTTTAGCAGTCTCGAACAAAATATTGTTAATAATTTAAAATCAATGGATTAAATACTATTTTTGGTAGTCCTAAAATAGGTAGTGCTAAACCTGTTAGGTCTTTGATACCTGACAGGTTTTTTGAGACCATCACTACTTTGTTCAGGACTATCCTATTTTTTACGTCTAGTAAGTTATTTAATTTATAATTAATCATTCTCCAAATTTAAGAAAACTGTAACCCATTTTTTTATTTTTAACAAGGTTATTAATTAAAACAAACTTTTTTAAAATCTAAAAATTTTGGGTTCTTGGAGTCCAAATATTTAGCTTTGTATTCTTGTTATTCAATTTTGTGATAATATAAATGACCAATAAAATCTCAAAAACGCAACCAATAATTCTGATTATGGCAGGCGGAACTGGTGGGCATATATTTCCAGCCCTAGCTATTGCAGAAATATTACAAACCAAAAATATCAAAGTACATTGGTTAGGTACCAAACTAGGTTTGGAAGCTCAACTTATACCTGCCGCTGATATTCCAATTGATTATATTAACATCGCTGGTATGCGGGGGAAAAAATGGTTGACTATTTTGACAGCACCTTTTAAAATTATGTATGCAATTTGGCAATCCATTAGAATATTACGCCAAATAAAACCTGTAGCAGTAATTGGCATGGGTGGTTTTGTTTCTGGACCTGGAGGAATAGCAGCTTGGCTATCGCGTATTCCTTTATTTATCCACGAACAAAATGCGATACCAGGCTTAACAAATCGTTGGCTAACTAAGTTAGCGCAGGGTGTTATGGAATCATTTCCCAATACCTTTCCTGCCAAAAAACATATTTTATATACTGGTAATCCATTGCGTAATAATATTACCGAATTATCATCCCAAAAACTGACCACTGTGCATAAACCATTGCATATATTAATATTAGGCGGTAGTTTAGGGGCAAAAATACTTAATGAAACTGTGCCAATAGCTTTAAAACAATTAGCATATCCTATTGAAGTTCGCCATCAAACTGGTAGAATACATATTGAAGCCATGCAAACAGCTTATAAAGATGTAACTTTTGCAGTTCAAATTATGCCTTTTATTGAAGATATGGCATCAGCTTATTTATGGGCGGATTTAGTGATTTGTAGAGCAGGTGCAATGACAATTAGCGAATTAGCACAAATGGGTTTAGCCAGTATTTTAGTTCCTTATCCTTATGCTGTTGACGACCATCAAACACATAATGCCCAGTTTTTAGTTGCAACCCAAGCTGCAATTTTACTCCCACAAACAAAATTGAGCGTTACAAAACTCGTAAATTTGATAGAAAATTTAATTTCCAATCCAAAACGCTTAGAAAAAATGGCAATTGCTGCTAAAAGTTGCGCAACACCTGTGGCATCACAAAAAATTGTAGATACAATATTGACATCAATTAATTATTAAAACTTATGAAAATAAAGACACATAACTCTTCACTTCCCAAACGGGGAAGACGTATTCATTTTATTGGCATTGGTGGAGTTGGTATGGGAGGTATTGCAGAAGTTATGCACCATATTGGCTATGCAATTTCGGGATCGGATTTACATAAGAGTAATATGACCCGACGGTTAAATAGTTTGGGCATCAAAGTGCAGATTGGGCATAAAGTTGAACACGTACAAGGCTGCGATGTAGTAGTAATTTCAAGTGCGGTACAGGATGATAATCCCGAAGTACAAACTGCTAGGATGCAAGGTATTCCAGTCATACCACGTGCTGAAATGTTGTGTGAATTGATGCGATTTCGTCAAGGAATTGCGGTGGCAGGTACGCATGGTAAAACTACCACTACCAGTTTAATAGCCAGTTTATTGGCAGAAGGGAATTTAGATCCAACTTTTGTCATTGGTGGGAGATTAAATAGTGCGGGGACACATGCTAATCTTGGTTCTGGCGAATATTTAGTCGCTGAAGCAGATGAAAGTGATGCTTCCTTTTTGTATTTAAAGCCAATTATGGCTGTGGTAACCAATATTGATAATGATCATATCCAAACTTATAATAATGATTTTAATCAATTGCGCCAAACTTTTGTTGACTTTTTAAAGCAATTACCATTTTATGGATTGGCGATTTTATGTATTGACGATCCAGTGGTAGAAAGTATTTTACCAAAGTTAACTAAGCATAAAATTACCTATGGTTTATCGGAAAAAGCCGATATTCGAGCAACTAATATTTCCCAAAATCAAGGACAAACACATTTTAATGTACTTTTAGATCAAAGCGCATGGTTAGAAATTACTTTAAATTTGCCTGGGAAGTATAATGTTCTGAACGCTTTAGCAGCTATTGCGGTTGCGCATGAAGTTGGTGTGCCTGATGCAGCTATTTATCGTGCTTTAAGTTCATTTAGCGGAATTGGACGGCGATTCCAAATGCAAAATATCAAAATTAAACTAGGAGAAATTCTACATATTGATGATTATGGACATCATCCTAGCGAAATTGCCGCTGTGTTACAGGCTATTCAAGATGGCTGGTCTGAACGGCGACTTATTGTGGTATTCCAACCACATCGTTACACTAGAACCCATGATTTATTTGATGATTTTGTCAAAATTTTATCACAAATTGATATATTATTATTACTTGATATTTATCCAGCTGGAGAACAACCGATTATAGGTGCAACTGGTGAAGAACTTTATCAAGCAATTTTACCTAATAAACGAAATTTTCTAAACTTTATCAAAAATTCAGATCAACTAACTAATCAACTGCTTCCTCTACTCCATGATCAAGATATTTTACTTACTTTGGGAGCGGGAAATATTGGCAAGATTGCGCAGATATTGCCTAGTTTATTAACAGATAGAGTTACAACATCTACTTAGAAAAGGGTAATTACCCTTATTTATTAATTATCTTAATTTATAACTACTTACCAAGTTAAAAAATGTTTGTAGAGTTCAAACTTTTAGGTTTGTTTTTTATATAAACTTATTTTAAAATTTAGTTGGTAGTTACCTTAATTTTCTCCTTAAAATATGGAATTTAATGTAAAAAGTGGTCATCCTGAAAAACAACGTACAGCTTGTATTGTTGTTGGTGTTTATGAACCTCGTCGGCTTTCGGAAGCGGCAAAACGCATTGATAATATTAGTCAACGACATATCTCATCCATCCTGAGACGAGGCGATTTAGAAGGCAAACTAGGTCAAACCTTATTATTGCACAATGTTCCAGGTACTTTAGCCGACCGAGTTTTATTAGTCGGTTGTGGACGTGAACGAGATTTAGAAGATAGCCAATATCGTAAAATTATCATTAAAGCAATTCATACACTGCATGAAACTGGCTCAATGGAAGCGGTTTGTTATTTAACCGATTTAAATATCAGGGGACGTGATACAGAATGGCGAATTCGGCAAGCAATTGAAGTTGCCCATTCAAGTATGTATGTTTTTGACCAATTGAAAACTCAAAAAGAAAGTACTCGCCGACCTTTACGCAAAATTATATTTAGCGTTGCCTCACGCCGTGAGTTACCTATTGCTGAACACGCTAGTCATGAAGCTAGAAAAATTGCAGATGGTATAAAATTAGCAAAGGATTTATGTAATTTACCTGGTAATCACTGTACTCCAACTTATCTAGTTGACCAAGCCAAAAAACTATGTTATTTACATGAAAATTTGAATTGCGAAGTATTAACTAAAACTGAATTAGAAAAAGAAGGTTTTAATGCCTTACTAGCAGTGGCAAAAGGTAGCGAAGAAGCTCCTTATTTAATTACTTTAAAATATAAAGGGGTAAAAAAAGCAGTTCATCCAATTGTTTTAGTAGGAAAAGGTGTTACATTTGATTCTGGAGGTATTTCCATTAAACCTTCTAAGCAAATGGATGAAATGAAGTTTGATATGTCAGGGGCTGCTAGTGTTATCAGTGTTTTATCAATCGTTGCCGAATTACAATTACCATTAAATGTGATAGGAGTTATCCCAACTGTCGAAAATATGCCAAGTGGTAAAGCAGTTAAACCTGGAGACGTGGTAACAAGTTTATCAGGTCAAACCATTGAAGTTTTAAATACTGATGCCGAAGGTCGGCTTATTCTATGCGATGCTTTAACTTATGTTGAACGTTATAAACCAGAAGTTGTTATTGATATTGCAACTTTAACTGGAGCTTGCGTCATTGCTTTAGGTCATCATGCTCATGGCTTAATGAGTAATTATCATCCTTTAATGACAGAATTATTAAATGCTGGTAAATTTACTGGTGATCGTGCTTGGGAATTACCTTTATGGAATGAATATAAAGACCAATTAAAAAGCAATTGTGCTGACATTGCCAATATAGGAGGACGAGATGGGGGTGCGATTACAGCAGGTTGTTTTTTAGCCCAATTTACTAAAAAATATCATTGGGCGCACATAGATATTGCAGGCACGGCTTGGACTAGTGGCAAGAAAAAAAGTGCAACTGGGCGACCAGTGCCACTTTTAATTCAGTACTTAATTAATCGTTGTTGCACTGAAGCACCACCAGAAATTTATTGATTAGTAAATGTCTCAAGTTAATTTTTATATACTGAATACACGTTCTCGCCAAGAAAAATTGCGCTTAACCTGCCAATTAGCTGATAAAGTTTGGCATCAAGGTTATCGCATTTATATTCAAGTTGACACTTATATGTTAGAGCAGTTGGACGTTGCATTATGGACTTTTAAAAAAGGCAGTTTTTTAGCCCATGATATTTGTTCTGAAAATTCTACTTTTGCAACTCCGATTTTAATTGGGCATACTGAACAGTATGGTGGTAAAAATAATGCAAATGTATTAATTAATCTAACCGCAACTGTTCCAACTTTTTTTAAGCAATTTGAACGCATCGCAGAAATTGTGGATGATACGGATTCAGAACGAGAAATGGGAAGAACACGTTATCGTTTCTATCAAGAACAAAATTTTACTTTACAAGTGCATAATATTACTCGTTAATTGGGAGAATAATCATAAAAACAGCTCGAAAAATTAATTTACCAGTGTTAGATGATGTAGTTGTGCCAGGAAAAGAATTAACAGATGCAACAGAATTACCTTCAGTATTAAATGATTTGCAGGCAAAAGCATTGCAACAACAAATAGAAAGAATTATTCAAAGCAAGATGGAACTGGCTTTAAAACGACTGGTAAAGGAAACAACCCACGAAATTAAAGTCTATTTGGATAAAAAATTACCAGATTTGCTTGAAAATTAAAAACTTGGCAAATTCCAAATCTATCTAAATAATATTTTATTCACGGTTACTATGTTTTAATATTTGCCCTTTTTCTCGTTGCCAATCCCGATTTTTTTCGGTATCACGCTTATCAAATTCTTTTTTGCCTTTAGCAACGGCAATTTCTACTTTAACTCGCCTATTTTTCCAATATAAACGGTTTGGAATTAATGAATAACCTTTACGTTCTAATATACCTATTAATTTACTAATTTCGGAACGGTTTAATAATAATTTACGGGTTCGTTGAGACTCAGGACTAATATGTGAAGAAGCGGCTTCTAAAGGTGTAATAATCATCCCAAGTATCCAAACTTCATTATTTTTGATTATAACATAAGTATCACGAAGTTGTAATCTTCCCGCCCGTAAACTTTTTACTTCCCAACCTTCTAAAACAACACCTGCTTCAATCTTTTCTTGTAAAAAATAATCAAAACGGGCTTTTTTATTAACTCCAATATTATTATTAGGTGTTTTAGCTTTTTTTTTCATAGTAATTAATTTTTCTGTTTAAACAATTTAGTAATGCAACTTTAGAATACAAAATTGGAAGTTATTTTAATTAAACCTAACTATCTACCAAATTAAAAAATACGTAAAAAATGTAGGATGCTGCTGAGGAACGAAGCGCATCAATCATGTTAAAAATATTCGACTTAAATATTTAACTCTTAATTTGCATTGGTAAATAGTTACATCAAAATTTAAATTTAAGATCAACTTTAACACGTTGATAATCAATTTCAGCTTCCAAGTCTCGTTTATTATGTAGAAAAAAGCTGGTTTCAAATTTCCAACCTTTATCAATTTGATAGCCAAAATTTAAAAAATGTCCTCTTACATCGGTACCACCACCACCGAAACTGGAATCAGTAAAAGTCCCAAATAAAGAATCAGATTCAAGCTTACGGTAATTATATTTAAAATCCCAAGAACCAGTTTTATTAACAGAACCAACTTTAAAACCTACTAAATAGGCACTATCATTATTACTAACAATATTTTCAGCAATAGTATTAACTACATAATCCACAAATAAAGTTACTGGAATACCAGCTATTTTAACAGTAATATCTCCAAATATTTCCCATTCCTGATAATCAGTAACAAACTTGTTAGCTGCATCTAAAGTATTTCCAAAACTCTTTTCTTTACTATTAAGAAAACTAAAATCACTGAGCGGACGACCTTTTATATCCGTGTAGTTAAAAATACTGCTACCAATCGTAAATTTAATTTTATTAATATTTGTTTGATAGCCAATTTGACCACCAAATAGTAAAGAATCATCATCTTGGCTACGCTCTTCTAAATAAAAAAAACCAGTATTGATAAAAATATTATAATTCTTATATTTTAGTACTAGACCTTCGGGTCTTATATCATTATCCCACAATAAGCTAGTTTTTACAGGTCGATAAAATGGATTATTAAATTTTCCACCTTTAATTGTTAAATTATTTAGTGGATTCCAAGCAAAGTAAGCTTGATCTAGTCGCAAATCTTTAGTTGAACTCTGACTATCTAAAGTTTGGTTAGTCGTACCTGGACTTTCTCCACCAGATACAAACATAATACCCACGTCAACATTATTATTAACTTGCGCATTTATACCTAGACGTAAACGTAGTCGATTACGATGGCGATTTTCCTTTTCATCAATGAATTCATAACGATAACGAAAATCACCATTAAGTTTAATTTGTTCAGTCCAATTGCTATCGTAAGCGTTAACATGACTAGAAATACTAATAGCCATTAAGCAGCTAAATATAGCCATTGCAAATTTTAATTTATTCTTAATCATCTATTTTAGTATTATTAACTTTTAATTGGCATTGATATATTACTAACATATTTGGTAACTACTTTACTAAGTTAAGAAGTGTCGAAAGCTTTATCTTTGATATTTCGTAACTATCTACCAATTAAA
>JAGLFE010000305.1 GCA_023144675.1 Thiomargarita sp.
GAAGCTTTATGACTAATTTCGACTCGTTCTCCAATATCAGCAAACATAACGGTATGTTCACCTACAATATCGCCAGCTCGAATAGTTTCAAACCCAATTGTTTTAGCTTTACGTTCACCTGTTTGACCTTGTCTTCCATAAACCGCACATTCTGATAAATTACGTCCTAAAGTCTGGGCAATTACTTCTCCCATGTGTAAAGCAGTTCCAGAAGGAGCATCCTTTTTATGACGATGATGGGCTTCGATAATTTCAATATCCACTTCATCACCTAAAACTTGGGCGGCTATTTCTAATAATTTAAAAGTTAAATTAACACCAACACTCATATTAGGCGCAAAGACAATAGCAATATCTTTCCCACTTTGGGCGATAATATCCCGTTGCTTTTCAGAAAAACCAGTTGTACCAATAACCATACGTTTTCCAGCTTTTCGACAAAGTTCTAAATTTTTTAAAGTAACATTTGGGCTAGTAAAATCAATCAAAACATCAAAATGGTTAATTACTGGTTCCAATCTATCAGTTACCGACACATTAATGTGCTTGATTCCCGCTAATTCGCCAGCATCACTACTAATAAAAGTACTTCCTGGATATTCCAATGCCGTGGTTAAAATCGTATTGGTTTCATTAATGCAAGCTTCAATAATTCTGCGCCCCATCCTGCCCGCAGCACCTGCAATCGCAATATTTGTTGTATTCATAATTATATAATATTTTTTTTGATAAAAGATAAATAGTTGGTTTGATAAAGTGGAAAGTATAATGTTTAGCTGGATTAAAATCACTTTAATAATTTTGCATTTTAATTATTATAGTGGGGAAAACACATGGAATTTACCCCTATATTAATTTCTTGTAACTATCTACCAATTAAAGCTTCAAATGCGGGTAGTACTGCACAAAGTAGTGGTAAACTTGTTAAGAATTTGATACTTAACGGATTTTTATGAAAAAACACTACATTATTCAGGACTACCCAAATGCGAATTAAGAGTTAAAATT
>JAGLFE010000306.1 GCA_023144675.1 Thiomargarita sp.
TGAATGGTGGTGCAGATTTTTATGCTAATAATATAAATGATTTAAAAAAAGAGGGTTCTATTTCCCTTAATATTTTTCTTGCCGCTTGTAAGAAACGTGGTATTAAAGCAAAAAAAGAATATTCAGGTAATTTTAATGTCCGTATATCTAAAAAATTACATATTGATATAGCAACTTTAGCTACTATTGAAGGCAAAAGTATAAACCAATTGATAATCGATGTTTTAGATAATACAATTCAAGCATAATAAAATATTGTACCAATGTTATTCATAAATATTTTCGGTTATAAAATAGAAAAATTAGATATATTACAAAAAAGTGTCAATTAAACTAATCGTAGGACTAGGAAATCCTGGTTCTCGTTACACTGCAACTCGTCATAATGCTGGATTTTGGTTGATAGATAATCTAGTTGCACAAATGCCTATTTCGTTGCGTGCTGAGACCAAATTTTTTGGAGAAGTTTGTCGTTTAGATTCTTCTATCTTGATGCCCAAATTAAATTTAGACGAAAATTTATTTCCTATTTGGCTACTTAAACCGCATACATTTATGAACAATAGTGGTAAAGCCGTTGCTGCTTTATCTCGCTTCTATAAAATCCCAATTAAACAAATACTCGTTATCCATGATGATCTCGATTTTCCTGCTGGAATGGTGCGTTTAAAAAAGGGTGGCAGTGATTGCAAACACAATGGATTAAAAAGCATTATTGCGGGTTTGGGTAGTAAAGAATTTTTGCGCTTACGCTTTGGAATTGGACATCCAGGACATCGAGATGCTGTTTCTAATTATGTACTTAATTCCCCAAGTAAACAAGATAAAGAAGTTATTGAAATCGCTATCAATGACGTGTTACAAGTTTTACCACTAATTTTAGCTGATGAATTAGATAAAGCGATGCAATTCTTACATACCAGTATAAAATGATTAGTTATACTGTATAATTTTAACAACCAATATATAAACTCTTGGTTAGTTTCAGTTAAATTTATGCGTGTTCTTAGCTAAAAAGCCTTGTATTTTAAACTAAATTTAATTATTTTCATAATTATTAATAATCAATACTTGAATTTTATAAAAAGAACCTGTATAATATCTACAAAATTCTTATCAAAAAGAGGTATAAAATGCGTCAATCATTAGTTATTGGCAATTGGAAAATGAATGGTTCCTTGCAAAATAATCAAGCTTTATTACAAGGATTAATACAAGGTTCAGACGAAGCTCTACAGAAAAAAATGGGTGTCTGTGTTCCCTTTGTGTATTTACAACAAATTAAAGACCTGTTAAAAAATACCGTAATTAGTTGGGGATCGCAAGACCTTTCTGAACAAGATTCAGGTGCTTTTACCGGTGAAATTGCTGGTAGTATGTTAATAGATTTTGGTTGTAAATATGCTATTGTTGGACATTCTGAACGGCGTAGTTTATATAATGAAAGCGACGAATTGGTCGCCAAAAAATTTGCTAAAGCTCAAAAATCTGGTTTAATTCCTGTTTTATGTATTGGTGAATTATTAGAAGAGCGTGAAGCAGGCAAAACTGAAAATGTGGTTAAACGTCAATTGGATGCAGTGATTAATTCACAAGGCATAGCCGCTCTAGCCAATTCTGTGATTGCTTATGAACCAGTTTGGGCAATCGGTACAGGAAAAACTGCTTTTCCACAACAAGCTCAAGACGTTCACGCTTTTATTCGTCAAGATATTGCTAACCGAGATGCAACTATTGCAGAAAATGTACAACTTTTATACGGTGGTAGTGTTAAAGGTAGTAATGCAGCCGAATTATTTGCCATGTCTGATATTGATGGCGGATTAATTGGAGGAGCTTCACTTAAAGCAGATGACTTTTTAACTATTTGTCAAGCAGCATAGAAAATTATGACTTTACAAGAAATATTAGCGATTGTTCATGTATTTCTCTGTGTTGGATTAATTGGTTTGATATTAATTCAGCACGGGAAAGGTGCAGATGCAGGTGCCGCATTTGGCGGTGGTGCTTCTGGTACCGTATTTGGTAGTCAAGGTTCCACTTCTTTTTTAAGTCGGACTACGGCAGTTTTAGCAACAATATTTTTTATGACTTGTCTTGCTTTAGCTTATTTTACTATTCAACGTATTGAACCTAAAAGTGTACTTGAAACCACAACTATTACAACAGAAGAATCAACTACAGAAGTTCCTGCAATTGATGAAATAATTCCTGTTGATACAGTAGATATAGACGAAGAATTGCCGACTCCATAAATAATTAAATTATTCAAAATAGCCGATGTGGTGGAATTGGTAGACACGCTGTCTTGAGGGGGCAGTGGCGTAAAGCCGTGCCAGTTCAAGTCTGGCCATCGGCACCATTTTTATGGTAGTAATGCTTAATGTGTTGCTACCATTTTTTTTGATTAAAATTTTTTTAAATATTAAAGATGAAAAACCATGAATAATAAACTAATTGAAATTATGGATACCACGCTGAGAGATGGTGAGCAAATGCAAGGCGTTTCCTATCCTGCTGAGGAAAAATTAAGCATTTCTAAAATTCTGTTGACCGAAGTTAAAGTTGATCGTTTAGAAGTTACTTCAGCTAGAGTTTCGGAAGGCGAAAAAATTTCGGTGCAAAAAATGCTAGATTGGGCAAAAGAAACTCAATATGCGGATAAATTTGAAATTCTTAGTTTTGTTGATAAAAATAAATCGGTAGATTGGGTAAAATCGCTTGGGGTGCAATGCATAAATTTATTAACCAAAGGCTCTTTAAAACATTGCACAGAACAACTTAAAAAAACCTTAGAACAGCATATCATTGATATTCAAGCAACAGTTTTATACGCTGCTGATAATAATATAACGGTTAATGTTTACCTAGAAGATTTTTCTAATGGCATCAAAACTTCACCAAGTTATGTATATTCAATGATAGATGCCTTATTGGATTTGCCAGTTAAGCGAATTATGTTACCTGATACGCTAGGCATTTTTAATCCATTTGAAACTTACCAATATATATCAGAAGTTGTCAATCGCTATCCTGAAGTACATTTCGACTTCCACGCGCATAACGATTATGGTTTAGCCACCTCAAATGCAATGGCGGCAGTTAAAGCTGGTATCAAAGGAATTCATGGAACAGTTAATGGAATGGGCGAACGAGCTGGTAATGCACCTTTAGATGAAATTATAGCTAGTTGTAAAGACTTTTTATTGGCAGAATTCAATGTTAATGAAAAGAAATTGTATAAAATTTCCCGTATGGTAGAAACACTTTCGGGGCAAAAAATGGCGGCAAATAAACCCATTTACGGCAAAAATGTCTTCACGCAAACTGCAGGTATTCACGCCGATGGTGATAAAAAAGGTAATTTATATGGCAATCAGTTGATTCCAGAACGTTTTGATCGAAAACGCAAATATGCTTTAGGAAAACTATCTGGCAAAGCGAATTTAGAAATGAGTTTACAAGAACTTTCTTATGAATTAACCGAAGCGGAAAAATCACTGTTATTAAAAAGAATCATTGAATTAGGTGATAAAAAAGAAGTGGTAACTACTGAAGATTTGCCTTATTTAATTAGTGATATATTGGAAACTCCACGAAATATACCGTTTACAATTATCCATTCTTCAATTAATTCTACTTATGATTTAAAATCAATAGCAGCGGTACAATGCAGTTACCAAGGACAAATATTGGATGCTTACGCACATGGCGATGGTGGCTATGATGCTTTTATGAATGCTTTAAAGCAGATATTGCAGAAATTCCAAATTCCAATTCCGCTTTTATTAGATTATGAAATTAGCATTCCTCCTGGTGGCAAAACCGATGCTTTAACTAGGGCAGTTATTACTTGGCAATTAAATTTGGAAAATCAAGACCCAAAAATTATTACTACTCGTGGGGTTAATGTTGACCAAAATATAGCTGCAATTGAAGCAACCATTAAAGTAATCAATTTGATTATCAATAATTATATTCGCCAAATAGATGAAAAATTATAAGCTACTTTTTTTAATAATAGCATTTATGTTTGTCGTGAATACAATATTTGCGACCGAAAAATCAACTACTTTATTTACTGTTGGAAAATATGCAAATAGCCCGACAGGTAATTATGCAAATAATCTTTCTTTGAGTCGGGTATTAAAAATTCCAGGAGCTGATGAGTTGGAGATTAGTATTTCTGGTTCTATTGAAAAAGATTGTTCTAAACGCAACCGAACTTGTGATTATCTTGCTATTTATGATGGTGAAGATCATGAAATAAAACGTTATATGGGCGAAATTAATAATAAAAAATTATTAGTGCGGGGAGATAATATCCGAGTTGTATTTAAATCGGATGGAAAAACCACTAAAAAAGGAGTTATTGTTCGAGTATTTAAACGCTTACCAGCTAATATATTTAAGGAAATTAAGGAAAAATTAGTCGTTGCCACCAATAATGTTTTGAAACAGGGTACTAGTACTATTTATACTAAAATAATTCGAAGTACTAATAAATTCAAAGGTTTACAAAATAAGATTGACACAATACAAAACCTTGATTTAGTTATTGATGAAGTAACGGATGCTTTGATAGAGGTGTCGCAAATTTATCAAGAAATTTCTTCAATGAATGATGCAATTATGGCAACGCATCAAAAGGAATTTAAAACTATTGAAACTCTGAAATATGATACAGTATATCATAGTAAAAAGTTGGAAGCAAAAAAGAAAATTTATTTAACCAGAATCCATGAAGCCGAAAAAAAGTTACAAAAAACTGATGATAATTTTGAAAAACAAAAACAGCAGTTTTCTATTAATGGTTATAAAAGTGTGATAAATTCTTTATATGCGCAACAAGTTATTTGGAAAAAATTTTATGAAGCACAAGAAACATTAGCAATTAATTTAAAATTATATTCCCAAAAAATTAGTTTACTATTGCATTTATTAAAAATTAGTTCCCAAATTTATGAGCAATCTGCTAATATTGCCTTGCTGAGGAAATCAAGCATTTTGGATTTAAAAGATTTAACTAATTTATCTGAATTGCAAGATATTACTAATGAAATTGAGGAAATTGAAGAAGAAATTAGGGAACAATTGGAGCATATTAGAGATACAAAATTGTAACAAGTATAGAACTATCAAATTACCCATTATTACCTTGACGGTGAAAGCGATGAAAGATGGTGAAACTAAATGTATTGAAGCGGGCGCAAATGATTATTTATCTAAGTCAATTGATAACGACAAGTTATTGTCATTGATGCGGGTTTGATTATCGGTAGCTAAATGAAATTACTCATTCTCTTAGCTTGGCGTAATGTATGGCGACATTCTCACCGTACTTTTATTATTCTACTAGCTATTTCGCTTGGAGTGTGGTCAATGCTAGGTATTTCAGCTTTTATGCGTGGAATGATGAATCAGCAAGTGAATGATGCAATTAATAATTTAGTTGGGCATATTCAAATTCACGCACCATATTATGTGGATGACCCTGTAATTGAACATCGGTTTCAACCTCCCAATAAAGCCTTATTAACTATTTTAAATGATAAAACTCAAGTACAAAACTGGTCAATGCGGATTCGAGTGCCAGCAGTTATTAATACTGAACGAGAATCAACTGGCATTACTTTATTAGGCATCGAACCTAAACAGGAATACAATCTATCTTTTATTCCTAAAGCAATTACCGCAGGGCGTTATCTAAATGACATTCATGATACTGGCATTATTTTAGGACGCAAATTAGTTGAGCGTTTAGAAACTCGTTTAGGTAAGCGAATTGTATTAATTAGCCAAAACCATAAGAACGAAATAGTTGAACAGGGATTTAGAATTATAGGTATTTTTGATGCTAATCCAGAGGAAGTAGAAATACAATTTGGATTTATTGCCAAGCAAACTGCTCAAACTTTTTTAAATATTCAAAATGAAATTTCTGAAATTGCGTTATTAACTCAAGACCGTAATAAATTAGCAAATACTTTACAACAATTAAAAACCGCCGCCCCTAATTTAGATGAACCTATCCCACTAATAATTT
>JAGLFE010000307.1 GCA_023144675.1 Thiomargarita sp.
CATTTTATATGTATTTCTTGGTAGAGGTTTAAATCATCATTCCTAAGTCATTAACAGAAATACCAGTGGTTTCAGCAACAATATTTGGAGAAATTCCTTTGGCTAACAACTTATGAGCTATTTCTAATGTTTTTTCTAATGCCTTGGTATCTTGAATCTCTTCCATGCCATATTCATCTTTCATTTTAAAACGTTCCTGTGGTGAAATTAAATCTTTTTCAATCAAATCAAAAATATGACGTATTTCCTTGTGTTTATAAGCAGTTTCGTCAATTTCTTCATCTAATAAACTGTCTGCAATCGCTAATAACCATTCACGATATGGTTCTGGCGTGTCATCAGTAACATATTTGGGACAAAGATAAAGAATTTTATGCGGAATTTCATTTAAAGCTTGACCTTTGCGATCTTTAGGATCAAAGTCAATTGTTGCCATATCCACTTTATGCCGATCACCAGAAGTTAAAATTACAATCGTAAATACCTTTGAATTAGGATGATAGTTATCGGAACTCGCAATTTGTTCCAACAAAGCAACACAATGATAATGCAAAAAACGGTCATAATGGTCGCCATAACGAACATGTTGAATATCGACAATAACTCGATTCTTAATATCTTCTGCAAATAAATCAAAGCGAGTATTCACGTTACCAATAATTGGAGTAAATTGCTTCTCCATTTCAACTTTATTAATTTGTAGTTTAATACCAAGAAAGTCTTTGACAAAAGCTTTAAAAATATCAGGATTAGAAAAAGCTTTTTTAAAAATGACTCCGTAACGTAATGAAGCAACTTTTTTCATCTGTTTATCCTCCAATTAAAATAAATAAATCTGTAATTCCTCAAAAATGTCATTCACATTTTCAACTAATTTGGCACCTTGTTTAATTAAACGGTGTCCACCTTTCACAAAGGGATTATGAATAGAACCAGGTATAACAAATACTTCTCTTCCTTGCTCAAGAGCAAAAAGTACTGTATCCAGTGCATGGCTATATTTAGGCAACTCAATCACAATTATCCCTAAACTTAATCCGCTAATAATACGACTACAACTATGAAAATGAGTACGTT
The DNA here is from genome assembly GCA_023144675.1 of Thiomargarita sp. Classification (GTDB taxonomy): domain Bacteria; phylum Pseudomonadota; class Gammaproteobacteria; order Beggiatoales; family Beggiatoaceae; genus JAGLFE01. The sequence goes on from JAGLFE010000307.1 coordinate 1,078, forward strand.
TTATACCAGTATTGGGCGATAATTCAGAAACTAAAGTAGTTGTCTGAGCTAAATTTTTAAATTTAGAAGAATATAGATGATTTAAACCACAAGCTGCAATAGTAATTGTTTTACCTGTTGCGTTTAATGCACCTTTGTGAGCAGCATTTTCAATTCCAACAGCCATGCCAGTAGTAATAGTAAAACCACAATTGGATAACTCTTTAGCAAAAGCATAGGCAATTTGCTTTCCTTCCTTGGTAGCGGAACGAGTTCCAATAATAGCAAGTTGTTTTTGCAGTAACAAATCACATTCTCCCTGTATAAATAATAAAGGCGGTGGAATATGAATTTGGCGTAATAAAGGCGGATATTTGGGATGTTCTAAAGTCAGTAAATGGTTATTGGAATGCTCAAGCCAAGCTAAATCTTGTTCAACAGCATACCAATTGGGATTCTTTAAATAATATAATAAACGATTACTTAAATAAGGTGTTACTTGCTCAGTTAATTCAAAAATATGGCGTGGACTACCAAAATAATTAACCAATCTAATAAGATATGCTGGACTTAAAGGTGCGTATGCTAATGCCAACCAATATTCTTCATCATAGTCCAAATTCAAGGTATTACAACAGGATCAAGCAATTTTATAGCATCGGAAGTTTCAGTAATTAGAGCATAACTAATAGTATCAAAAACTCGAAATACTAATAACTTCGCTACTTTTTGGTATAAATTTTTAATTTCTTCAGTTGTTGCTTGAACACGAGTAATTGCTTTTGCAACGGCTAATATATGCCCCCGCTCAATATCATCATCAGAACCTTTGTTAATAACCACAACTTGGTATTGTGAAATAAGTGAACGATCACTATCAGCAACAGCTATAATATAAGCATCTTCTAAATACTTAGGTATATGTGGATAAAAATCTTCATAAGTTGCTTGTGGATCAATGGGTAAAAGTCTAGCACCTTCTCTAATTTCACGAACATTAGTAGTGATTTTCAAAAGTGCCATTGGTTCATCGTTATCGTCTATTATCTTTTGAAGTATTGCTTCTCCCAGATAAATGGCTTCATAAGCTAATATTTCATCGGAATTTTCTTCTAAATTATTGCGATAAGTTCGTCCAACATTAAAAATAATATATTGATCACCAACAATTCCATTATATAAACCTTCCGCATAAATTTGGTTATCTTTAATTGAAAATAGGGTTTTTCTAATATTAGTCAGTACTCGACCAGCTTTTTCAAGTTCCTCTTCTGTAACTATTTTAGGACGATTTAAGAAAGCCCTAACTTTTTCCATTTTTATTACTGGATTAGATTCAGGTCGGTCAATAATTCTAATTTGTGGTGAGAGTTTTATGGTTCTATCTTGTGCAAAGCTAACTAAATTAATGTTGCAAATAATAAACAAACAAATTAATCCAAGTTTTAAGTATTTATTCATTATATAACCTTTTAAATTGTATAGTTTCAATTATTTACTGAATTTATGTAGATAAAAAAAGGGAATTGAAAATAAATTTTGGTACGATAATTAGTCAGGTTTTACCATACTTATTATTTCATTTTTAACAAATAGTAAGTTTTTGTATATCAATTTTAAATCGTCTATTTTTGTGGAATCAAAATTTGCTGATATAAAGTATTGATATTTATCAATATCTAACTTTTCCAAGATAGCAAAATGCCAGTTACCGCCTATAATATAAGCACCTTTTATAAACTTCCAATCATTCAACTCAACAGCAGTTATAAGTTCTGCTAGAAGTTGTGGTCTTGGATTTCCATATTCTTCACTTCTTTTAAATTCTTGAATAAAAAAATAAGGTTTTTTGCTTTGAAATAAGCCTTTGGAAATTACAAAATCTACAGTTCCATTTAAGATAAATTTATCAGTAGCATATTTCATGGGTAATTCATAAAATCCACGTATTTCTTCATCTTTTAATACAAAATTAATTTTATTAAGCAATGGACTTATCAGATATATTTTCAAATCTTCTGCATTATAATCATCTATTAAGCCACTATTTTGTTCAATTAGTTTTTGTAAATACACAATTATATCTGCATTCAAGCAAATATCATTATTAAACCAATTATCAAAAATATTTTTACTTAACTTTTTTTCAATATCAAACAACTTTTGTAACTCAATATCTCTAATTTTACTGTATTGATAAGTAGGAATCTGATTTTCAGCTTTGCCCTCTAAAATATTAACTTTTTTCTTTAATTCATCTATTTCTTCTAACAATTTTAATTCAATTTCAGTGTTCATGAAATATCCTATCTTTTTTGTTTAATCCCTCGCTATATAAGTCTTTGTCAATGTAAACCTGCCAAGTCTTAAAAACTTAGCAGGTTTGTGAAATTATTTATCTGAAAAACTCTAGCTTATTTCAAACTACGAGTTTTAAAAATACCTCAGCTTTAATTAGAAATTTCATCGGGAAAAACAGAAGGAATAGGATTATCAAGATTTCGATTCATCGACTTTACTTGCCTATAGAAATATTTATTATGTCGCTTTTGCCTTTCTTCATGATAAGCTAAACCAGTTCCAGCCGGAATCAATCTTCCTACAATTACATTTTCCTTCAAGCCCCTTAAATCATCACATTTTCCACTTACAGAGGCTTCAGTCAATACCCGAGTTGTTTCTTGGAATGAAGCAGCTGAAATAAAGGAATCTGTTGCCAAAGAAGCTTTTGTAATGCCTAATAATCTTGGTTCTGCTGTTGCTGGCATTTTTCCTTCTTCAACCACCCGCTCATTTTCTTCTAAAAACCTCGTTCTATCAACTAACTCGCCTGGTAATAATGGGGTATCGCCCGAAGTAATAACAGCAATTTTTCGTAGCATCTGGCGAACAATAACTTCAATATGCTTATCATTAATTTTAACGCCTTGTAAACGATATACTTCTTGTACTTCGGTAACAATATAATTAGCCAATGCACTAACACCATTGATTCTTAATATATCATGTGAATTAGGAGAACCATCAACAATTTCTTCGCCCTTTTCTACTTGTTGTCCCTGAAAAACGTTAATATGCCGCCATTTAGGAATCGCTATTTCAATAGTTTCACCTTCTTTGTTAGTAATTATTAACCGCTGTCTAGTCTTAGTATCTTTACCAAAGTCAATTGTACCACTCTGTTCAGCTAAAATGGATGGTTCTTTAGGTATTCTTGCCTCAAATAAATCAGCAACTCTAGGTAAACCACCAGTAATATCACGTGTTTTGGTATTATCTAAAGGTAAACGTGCAATCACATCTCCCACATTAACTTGCGAACCATTTTCTACATTAATAATAGCACGAGGTGGTAATGAATAAAGTGCAGGCATATCAGTTCCGATAATATTCACATCATTACCATTTTCATCGACTAATTTAATCATTGGACGCATATCTTTTGCATGAGTCGGACGCTGTTTGGGGTCTGATACAATAATGCTACTTAATCCAGTTATATCATTAATTTCCCTGTTAATTGTAACCCCTTCTCGAACATCAATAAATTTTATTTTACCAGCTACTTCAGTAATAATTGGATAAGTATAAGGGTCCCAATTAGCAACAATTTGTCCTGCTTCCACTTGATCTTTATCACTAATATTTAATATAGAACCATAAGGTATTTTATGACGTTCCCAACTTCGCTCAAATTCGTCTAAAATAATTAATTCTCCAGAACGGGATACTACCACCCATTTAATTTGACCGTCGCTATTTTCTTGGGGTAATAACTTAACATTATCTAATTTAACTGTTCCTTTAGATTTAATTTCAATCTGATTAGCAATGGTAGTTCGTGAAGCAGCTCCTCCAATATGGAAGGTTCTCATAGTAAGCTGAGTTCCAGGTTCTCCAATGGATTGAGCGGCTACTACTCCTACTGCTTCTCCCCGATTAACCATATGTCCCCGTGCTAAATCTCGTCCATAACATTTAGAGCAAATGCCAAAACGTGATTTACAAGTAATCGCTGAACGTACTATAATACGATCAATATTTTCTTGCTCCAAATAATCAACTAATGCTTCATCTAATAAATCGCCTGCTTTAATAAGAGGTTCTGATCTATCTGGTTTAAATATATCTGCTGCCACTACCCGACCTAAAACACGATCACGTAAAGGCTCGACAACATCCCCACCTTCAATCAATGGAATTATTTCTAAGCCCTCAGTTGTACCACAGTCATAGTCAGAAATAACCATATCCTGTGCAACATCTACTAATCTGCGGGTTAAATATCCTGAATTAGCTGTTTTTAAAGCCGTATCAGCCAAACCTTTTCTAGCTCCATGAGTGGAAATAAAATATTGTAATACATTTAAACCCTCCCGAAAATTAGCTGTAATTGGAGTTTCAATAATTGAACCATCTGGCTTCGCCATCAAACCGCGCATTCCAGCTAATTGACGTATTTGAGCTTCTGAGCCTCTAGCCCCTGAATAAGCCATCATATAAATGGAATTAAAAGAAGTTTGTTTAATTTCTTTACCATCCTTAATAACAGTCTTTTCCTCAGCTAATTGTTCCATCATAGCCTTGGTAACTTTATCATTAGTTCGTGACCAAAGGTCAACAACTTTGTTATAACGTTCCCCATTAGTAATCAAACCAGAAGCATATTGTTCTTCAATTTCTTTTACTTCTGAGTAGGCTTCTTTAATAATTTCAGGTTTTTTATCAGGCACTAGCATATCTTCAATCCCAATTGAAATACCTGCTTTAGTGGCATAATAAAAACCGGTGTACATTAAATTATCGGCAAATAAAACCGTATCTTTTAAACCTAAAAGACGATAACAAGTATTAATTAGAGAAGAAATAGTTTTTTTGGTTAAATTTTGATTTAATAATTCAAAAGGCATTCCCTTGGGTAAAATACTAAGAAGTAAAGCCCGTCCCACTGTTGTTTCTACTAATATTGTGTTTTTGCCAGTAGATTCTTCAGAAATATTTTCTAAATTAAATACTGATTTTAGAATACGTATTTTAATATGTGCATTTAAATCAACTACTTCTGATTCATAAGCACGATGTACTTCGTTCCAATCTGCAAATATTGATCCTTCACCTGGTGCGCCAATTCGTTCCTTGGTCATAAAATAAAGACCTAAAACTACGTCCTGAGAAGGCACAATAATGGGTTCACCATTTGCTGGAGATAAAATATTGTTAGAAGACATCATTAAAACTCGTGCCTCTAATTGTGCCTCAATTGACAATGGAATATGCACTGCCATTTGGTCACCATCAAAATCAGCATTAAAAGCTGTACAAACTAAAGGATGTAATTGAATAGCTTTACCTTCAATTAATATAGGTTCAAAAGCTTGAATACCAAGACGATGTAAAGTTGGAGCACGATTTAGCATAATTGGATGTTCCCGAATAACTTCTTCTAAAATATCCCAAACTTCAGATACTTCATTTTCAACTAATTTTTTAGCGGCTTTTATAGTAGTAACAATCCCTTTAAGTTCCAATTTACCAAAAATAAAAGGCTTAAATAGTTCCAATGCCATTTTTTTAGGTAAACCACATTGGTGCAATCTCAAAGTAGGACCAACTACAATAACTGAACGTCCAGAATAATCAACTCGCTTACCTAATAAATTTTGCCGAAACCGACCTTGTTTACCTTTAATCATATCAGCTAATGATTTAAGCGGCAATTTATGAGTTCCGGTTAAAGCCCGTCCTCTTCTGCCGTTATCAAGCAAAGCATCCACTGATTCTTGTAACATCCGCTTTTCATTACGAACGATAATGTCAGGTGCAGTAAGTTCCAATAGACGTTTTAAACGATTATTACGGTTAATCACTCGTCTGTAGAGGTCATTAAGGTCAGAGGTGGCAAATCTTCCACCATCCAAAGGCACGAGTGGACGTAATTCAGGCGGTAAAATTGGTAGAACTTTTAAAATCATCCATTCGGGACGATTACCCGAGTGAACAAAGGATTCTATTAGTTTTAATCGCTTAGAGAATTTTTTGATTTTAGCTTCAGAATTAGAGGTTTCAATTTCTTCTCGTAATTTGTTAATTTGCGAAGGTAAATCCATGGTACGTAATAATTCAAGGATGGATTCCGCTCCCATGCGAGCACTAATATCATCACCATGTTCGTTTGAAGCTTCTACATATTCTTCTTCGGTTAATACTTGTCCACGCTCTAATGGTGATAAGCCTGGTTCAACCACTACATAAGCTTCAAAATAAAGAATGCGTTCAATATCACGTAAAGTCATATCCAGCATTAATCCCATACGAGAAGGTAAGGATTTTAAGTACCAAATATGAGCAACTGGACTTGCTAAGTCAATATGTCCCATACGTTCTCGACGAACTTTAGATTGTGTAACTTCAACGCCACATTTTTCACAAACTACGCCACGATGTTTTAAACGTTTGTATTTACCACATAAACATTCATAATCTTTAGTTGGACCGAAAATTTTAGCGCAAAAAAGACCATCACGTTCTGGTTTAAAAGTGCGATAATTAATTGTTTCCGGTTTTTTTACTTCTCCAAAAGACCATGAACGAATTTTTTCTGGAGAAGCCAAACCAATACAAATTTTATCAAAATCTTCTATTTGACCCTGGTTATTTAAGAGATAGAGTAAATTTTTCATGTGCAACCAATTACCTGATTTAATTTTAATTTAGTTACTAAAGTTACGCAGATGAATTTAAGAGTTAGAAAATATAAGGCTTGAAATTTTGGGAACTCTTATAACAAATCTATTTTCAATTTAATTTTTTATTTACGCAACTTTAGTTAGTTATCAGAATAGTTTATACACAATAACTGATAACTAATAAAAGAAAAATAACGAAGTTACTAAGTTTGTTCTAACTCAATGTCAATTCCTAAAGAACGAATTTCTTTTACCAACACATTGAAAGATTCAGGCATACCTGCATCCATGCGATAATCGTTTTCTACAATGTTTTTATACATTTTAGTTCTACCATTAACATCATCAGATTTAACCGTCAACATTTCTTGTAAAGTATAAGATGCTCCGTACGCTTCTAATGCCCAAACTTCCATTTCTCCAAACCGTTGACCACCAAATTGGGCTTTACCCCCTAGAGGTTGTTGGGTAACTAGACTGTAAGGTCCAGTTGAACGAGCGTGCATCTTATCATCAACTAAATGGTTCAATTTTAGTATATACATATAGCCAATCGTTATTTGGCGTTTAAAAGCTTCGCCAGTACGTCCATCAAATAGAGTTGTTTGACCAGTTTTAGGTAAATCAGCTAATTCTAACATGGTTTTGATTTCCCCTTCACTTGCACCATCGAAAACTGGTGTCCCCATTGGAACTCCTTCTCGCAAGTTAGTAGCTAATTCAATTAGTTGATCATCAGTTAAAGAATCAATATCTTCTTTTTTACCACTGGTATTATAAACTTTGTCCAAAAATTCTCGCAATTTCTTCAATGATGGGTCTTTTTCATTATCTTGTTTCTCAATCAAAGTTTGCTCTAGTAATACTTGCAATTTTTCTGACAATTGAACCTTAGTTAAAATAGCCAATTGTTCCAAATTAGTATCAAGCTTATATAGATGTTTTAAAGATAATTTTGATATCCAAGGTAAAACTAGCTTGCCATTACTATTATAAATAACTTCTAAATGAGTTACAAGTTCCCCAAACGAGTCGATAAGTACTTGCTCATCAGCTATTTGTTCTAAATTGGTTTGAAGTAATTCAAGTTGATTTTGATCAATACTAACCCCAACATCTTGCTTGCAATTCTTTATCTGAGGCAAAATAATTTTCGTTTTCCAAGCTAATAATATCTTTAACAACGCTATTTTTTCATCTTTAATCTCTTGTGTAAATTGTTCCTGTTCCAATTCCAATTCATCATTTATGGCTGTTATTTCCCTATCTATTGGATCTGCAACATAAGTCAATAATTCCAAAAATTTGGATTCGCTTAAAGGGGATAAAACATTTTGTTCATTACTAATATAAATCCATCTCAAACACTTCTGTAACTTTTCAATTGAATCATAGAAATTATCTGACTTAATGCTATTTTCTACAATTGGTAACAGGGTAGTTATTTTACTATCAAGTTCCTTAGCAATCCAGTCCATTAGTAAATCTAAAGCCATCTTTTTAATCGATAAATCAATTACTAATTCTTTATCTACCGCTTCTAATTTCAGTAATATCTTCTCAACTTTACGACTATAAGTCTTTTTAGTTTCCAACTCATGCTTTAAATCAGGCAATAAAATTTCAATTCTTTGCAATAAGCTATTTCTAGGTCTTAAATCCGTCTCATCAATTCCAATATTGGTTAACTTATCTATTGTTAGCGTTAAAATGTCAATTTGTTCAGCCAATTTGGTTGCAGTTTCTAATTCCTGCTTAATTGTTGATAATAAAACCTCAATTCTAGTGCTGGATATCTGTTTATTCGTTACCAATGATTCTTTTTCTGCTGCCCAATTAATTAATACATTAAGAGCTTGATTTTCAGCTTTCAATTCATTTTTTAATGTAATAGCCCAATCAATAACTATTGATAATACACTTTCTTCTTCTATTGGTGGTTCAAACGTTGGCAATAATGCTCTAATCTTTTCTCCAAGCCCTTTTGCTGCCCAGCCTAAGTGTGTTTCTAACACTTGACCAATATTCATTCGAGAAGGTACACCCAAAGGATTTAACACAATATCAACTGGACGACCTGATTCCGTATGTGGCATATCCTCAACTGGTACAATCATGGAAACTACCCCTTTATTACCATGCCTTCCAGCCATTTTATCGCCAGGTTGAATTCGTCTTTTTACTGCAAGATATACTTTCACCATTTTGAGAACTCCTGGTGTTAGTTCATCTCCCATTTTCAACTTTTTACGCTTTTCCTCATATAATTCGTCTGAACGTTTTCGTTGCGCTTTTAATTGTTCCACAAAACCATCTATTCGTTCCTGAATTTCAAGTTCTTGTAAATGAATACTAGCCCATAATCTACTAGGTACACTTTCCAAATAATCTAGGTCAACAACAGTTCCAGATTCCAAAGGATAATTAGCGGGACCACTATGTGCAACTTGATTAAGCAATATTTTTTTTAAGCGGGCAAAAATATCACTTTCCAAAATACGCAATTCATCTTGTAAATCTTTTCTAACTCTTGCCAATTCAGTTTCTTCAATTTGCAACGCCCGATTATCTTTTTCAATTCCATCACGAGTAAATACTTGTACATCAATAACTGTACCCGAAGTTCCACTTGGAACACGTAACGAACTATCTTTTACATCAGAAGCCTTATCTCCAAAAATAGCTCGCAATAATTTTTCTTCAGGGGTTAACTGGGTTTCTCCTTTAGGGGTTACCTTACCTACTAAAATGTCTCCAGGCTTGACTTGTGCGCCTATATAAACAATTCCTGATTCATCTAAATTTCTCAAGGCATCTTCAGCAGTATTAGGAATATATGAGGTAATCTCTTCTGGTCCTAATTTGGTATCCCGTGCGGTGCTGTTCATTTCCACAATATGAATAGAGGTGAAACGATCATCAACTACTAACTTTTCTGAAATTAAAATAGAATCTTCAAAATTGTAACCATTCCAAGGCATGAAAGCCACTAATACATTTTGTCCTAATGCTAATTCACCTAAATCGGTTGAAGGTCCATCAGCTAATACATCGCCTTTACGAATTACATTACCTGGATTTACCAAAACTTTTTGATTGATACAGGTATTTTGGTTGGAACGAACATATTTAATTAGGTTATAAATATCAACCCCTGAGTCTAAATTAGCCGTGTCCAAAGCATCTTCGTCATCACTTACTTTATTTATTTCTTCATCATTAACCCGTACTACAATACGAGATGAATCAACTGAATCAATAAACCCCCCTCGTTCAGCAATAATCGTAACTCCTGAATCAATAGCAACCGTTCGTTCCATACCAGTTCCAACTAATGGCTTATCTGCTCGTATTAAAGGAACTGCTTGTCGTTGCATATTAGAACCCATTAAGGCTCTATTGGCATCATTATGTTCTAAAAATGGAATAAGGGATGCGGCAACTGATACTATTTGTTTGGGTGATACATCCATATACTGCAATTGATCGCGATTAACAACGGTAAATTCTTCGTCAAATCTTGCCGTAACAGAATCATCTATAAACTGTCCTTGCTCATTTAAATTAGCATTAGCCTGTGCGATAGCATAATTACCTTCCTCAATGGCAGATAGGTAATCTATATTATTGGTAACTTTACCTTGTTCAACTCGTCGATAGGGTGATTCTAAAAATCCATAGTTGTTAGTACGAGCATATATGGCAAGCGAGTTAATTAATCCAATATTGGGACCTTCTGGAGTTTCAATCGGGCATACCCGTCCATAGTGAGTAGGATGTACATCTCTAACTTCAAATCCAGCTCTTTCACGAGTTAAACCGCCAGGTCCTAGTGCGGAAATACGACGTTTATGAGTTATTTCCGAAAGCGGATTATTCTGATCCATAAATTGGGATAATTGGCTAGAGCTAAAAAATTCCCTAATTACCGCTGAAATTGGTTTAGCATTAATCAATTCTTGTGGCATAATATCTTCTGTTTCCGCAATGCCTAAGCGTTCTCTAACTGCTCGCTCAACACGTACTAAACCAATACGGAATTGATTTTCAGCCATTTCGCCAACACTACGTACTCGCCGATTACCTAAGTGGTCAATATCATCAATATTTCCACGTCCATCAAGTATAGATATTAATGTATCAACAACTGCCAATATGTCTTCAGTTGATAAAATCCCAGAACCTGTTATTTCTTTCCGCCCAATTCTACGATTGAACTTCATGCGTCCTACTTCTGATAGATTATATCGTTCTTCAGCAAAGAAGAGGCTTTTAAATAGATCGGCGGCAGATTCAGGTGTTGGTGGTTCTCCTGGACGCATCATGCGATATATTTCTAGGTATGCTTCCAATTGGCTAGTGGTGGAATCGATACGTAAGGTGTCGGATATATAAGGACCTTGGTCTATATTATTAGTAGATATAATGTCGAATGAATCAAACTGATGATTTAAAAAAACTTCAAAATGCTCTTCAGTAATTTCTTCATTTGCTTGGATAATGACTTCCTTAGTTTTTTTATCTATTAGGTCATGCGCCAATATTTTACCTAATAAAAATGAAGTTATTTGTCCACTACTATCTTCTAGCGGCAACTTAGCTAGAGAAATTTTATCTTGTTGAATTAATTTAATATGCCTTTCTGTAATAACTTTACCCGTTTCTACAACAATTTTTTCATCAGCTGTTGTTATATCAAATTTTGCAGTTTTTCCACGTAATAAATCAGGATTTAATTCGCAATAAAATTCTTCCCCAATATGCTTGATATGAATTTTTTCAAAAAATTTAGCCAACATTTGCGTATTATTAAAGCCTAAGGCACGCAATAAAATGGTAGCGGGTAATTTACGTTTTCTATCAATACGAACAAATAAACAATCTTTATGATCAAATTCAAAATCAAGCCAAGAGCCTCGATAAGGAATAATTCTGGCACTATAAAGTAATTTCCCAGAAGTATGAGTTTTACCCTTATCATGATCAAAGAAAACACCAGGGGAACGATGTAATTGGGAAACAATCACTCGTTCAGTCCCATTTATGACGAAAGTACCATTCTTCGTCATAAGTGGAATTTCTCCCATGTAAATTTCTTGTTCTTTTACATATTGAACTGATTTGGTTTTAGAATCTTTTTCATAGCGGATTAAACGAACCTTAACTTTTAAGGAAGCAGCGTAGGTTAAACCACGTAGTTGACATTCTTTAACATCAAATTGGGGTTTTCTTAATCGGTAACTAACATATTCAAGAGCTGCATTACCAGCATAACTTGTTATGGGAAAAACTGATTTAAAAGCAGCATTTAAACCTATATTGGTGTATTTTTCTGGGGGAACATCTAACTGCAAAAAGGAACGATATGATTCGACTTGAATAGCAAGCAAGTAAGGTACATTTAGTATATTAGGGCGTTTACTAAAGTCCTTGCGGATGCGTTTGATTTCGGTAAAAGAATAGCTCATATTTATAAAAAACGTGTAGGTTTTGATGAAAACTGGTATGGTTAATACTTTATCGTTTATAAACTTAAAAAGATAAATTTGGCATCCGAAATGGTATGAATATATGTTGAAATGAAGAAAATAGGGAAATAATTTAGCTAGAAAATAGAAAGTAAATCGAATTGTTTGTTACTAAAGAAAAGTAGATTTTTTAAATGAAAAAAAACTAAGTACTTAAAAATTAACAGCTTAATTTAATTAAAAAGTAACTTAGTTTATTGGGGGGGGATAATATAATTATATATCTTATCCCTTTCCGTAATTGAGAATACAAATCAACTATGAAAAGCAATTTATGCTCAATATAATAGGCTTAAAGCATATTATTTAATCTCAGCACTGCCACCTACATCTTCTATTTCTTTCTTGATTTTTTCAGCTTCATCTTTCGGTATAGCTTCTTTTATTGGTGATGGAACACCTTCTACCAAACTTTTAGCTTCTTTCAATCCAAGTCCCGTAAGACCGCGAACTATTTTAATCACTTGAACTTTTTTCTCACCAAAGTTGGTCAAAGTAACAGTGAATTCTGTTTGTTCTTCGGGTTTATCTGCACCATCTCCACCTGATACAGAGGCTACTGGAGCAACAGCTACGGCTGCAGATACTCCAAACTTTTCTTCCATTTCGCTAATGAGTTCAACGACATCCATAACACTCATGTTAGCAATGGCATCTAAAATTTCTTCTTTGGCTACTGCCATAATAATGTCCTATTTTTAGAATTAATAATAAATAAATTATAAATTATTATGTTGAAATAATTGATTCAAAAATAAATAGCTTATTGTAATAACGTATTTAGATATAATATCTAATACGGTGATTATCAACTAGCTTCCTTTTGATCACGTACTGCCGCTATTGTGCGTACTAACTTAGTATGTGGTTCATTAAGAGTTTGTGCCAATTTAGTAATTGGTGCTTTCATTACGGACATTAATTGGCTGATTGCTTCAAGGTAAGTAGGTAATTTTGCTACTTTAGCAATTGCTTTTGCTTCTAATAATTGCGAACCTAAACTTAAACCAGTAACAATTAATTTGTCATTAGTTTTTACAAATTTATTAATGACACGAGCTGCTGATCCAGGTTCTTCCATTGAAAAAGCTAATATAACTGGTCCAACTAACACATCTTTTAAACATTCAAAACGGGTACCTATTACTGCTCGACGTGCAAGCGTATTTCTTACTACACGTAAAGTAACATTTGATTCACGAGCTTGTTTACGTAATTCAGTTATTTCAATAACCGTCATACCTCGATATTCTGCAACAACAGCAGAATGAGCTTGATTAGCTATTTTATTGACACTAGCAACAATAGCACGTTTTTTTTCAAGCAATAGCGGCATCAATACTCTCCATAGTAATTGTAACTAATAACAAGCAAAATCAATAAATATGATTTTTGCCATCTGCGAAGGTTTTATTTAATTGATTTAAATTAATACCTACGATCTTTGATGACTTCTGGAGAGTTATTCCAGTAGTCCAAAGTATTTTCAATAAAATAGAAACGAATTAAGATTCCAAAAATTATAAATTCGCTTAAAATTATAAACTTGATGGTTCAATAACCAATCCAGGTCCCATTGTCGTTGAAATGGTAACTTTTTGTAGATAAATACCTTTTGCAGTACTTGGTTTATGTTTCCGTAAATCTGCAAGTAAAGCATTTAAATTTTCATACAAATCATCAGCAGTAAAAGATATTTTTCCAATACTACCATGGATAATACCTGATTTATCAGTACGGTAACGTATTTGTCCAGCTTTGGCATTTTTTACCGCAGTTGCTACGTCAGGCGTAACAGTTCCTACTTTTGGATTGGGCATTAAACCACGTGGTCCTAAAACTCTACCTAATGGACCAACTAATCTCATTGCATCTGGAGATGCGATTACAACATCAAATTCTAAAAAGCCTTGTTTAATCTTATCAGCTAAGTCCTCAAATCCAACAATATCTGCACCCGCCTCTTTTGCCAGTTCAACATTATTGCCTTGAGTAAAAACTGCAACCCGTATTTCCTTACCAGTTCCATTAGGCAAAATAGTTGAACCTCGAACCATTTGTTCGGATTTACGTGGGTCAACACCTAAATTAATACTTATATCTACAGATTCATTAAATTTAGCATGAGGTAAAGTTTTTAATAAGTCTAATGCTTCATTAATTGGATATAATTTATTAGGATCAATTTTTGAATTAGCTGCTTTTATACGTTTAGAATGTTTAGCCATCTTAAACTACTCCTTCTACGTCAAGACCCATACTTCTAGCACTACCAGCAATAGTACGTACCGCTGCATCCATATTAGATGCTGTTAAATCTAGCATTTTAGCCGTTGCAATTTCTTCTAATTGCTCCCGAGTTATGGTGCCTACTTTAGTAGTATTAGGGTTACTACTTCCACTGGAAATATTTGCTGATTTTTTTAGTAAAATTGCAGCTGGAGTTGTTTTTATAATGAACGTAAAACTACGATCAGAATAAGCAGTAATAATAACTGGTGTAGGTAAACCTGGTTCAAGATTTTGAGTTTTAGCATTAAATGCTTTGCAAAACTCCATAATATTGATACCATGCTGACCTAATGCAGGTCCTACGGGTGGACTTGGATTTGCTTGACCTGCTTTAACTTGTAATTTAATATAAGCAGAAACTTTTTTAGCCATAAAAAAACCTTTTGGGTACGAACGTTTATTTTAAAACTCCCCAGTTTAATAATAAATAAGTTTAGATTTTAGAAAAATATTTTCAAAATTAGACAGGTGATTATTTTTGAACTATATGTGCGGTTATTAAATAATAAAAAATTAATTTAAATCAAAATTAAAAATAGTCAAACTTCGATATTTTAAAAATGATTTATAATAACTTTATTCTTTTTCCACTTGACCAAATTCTAATTCGACAGGTGTTGAACGACCAAAAATTCTTACGGCAACTCGCAATCGACTCTTTTCATAATTAACTTCTTCAACGATGCCATTAAAATCACTAAATGGACCTTCAATAACACGTACTACTTCACCAACATCAAATAAAATTTTAGGACGTGGTTTTTCTGATGAATCTTGAATATGTTGTAAAATAATCTCCGCTTCTTTATTAGAAATAGGAGTAGGTTTTTCCTGAGTTCCCCCAATAAAACCTAATACTTTAGGAATGTTTTTTACAAAATGCCAAATTTCATCTCTTAATAAAATAGATTCGCCATTATCATCCGTTTTCCTTGGATCGGGCATTTCCATATCCATTTGAACCAAAACATATCCTGGAAAAAGTTTACGTTCACTTTTACGTTTTTGCCCTTCACGTATTTCAATAACTTCTTCCGTTGGCACTAAAACTTGTCCAAAACATTTTTGTAATATTTCAGGTGCTCTCGCTATTCGTTCTTCCAAAGAAAGCTTAACTGATTTCTCGTAACCTGAATAAGCTTGCACAACATACCAGTGCAGAGCCATTATGCTCCTTGTCCAGTAAAGAAACGAACTAGCCACATTAGAATACTATCCATTACCCAAATAATAACAGTAACTAATATCACCATTAGAATGACAATACCTGTCATTTGAACAGTTTCTTGTCGAGTGGGCCAAACAACTTTGCGAACTTCAATATTAGTTTGTTGGATAAAATTTTTGGTTCTAATACCTTTATCTGTAGTTAAAGCGACAAAAGTTGCTAAACCAATAATAATTAATAAACTAATAACCCGTATAAGTAATGAATATTGCTCATTGAAATAATAGAAACCAAACATACTGCTAGCGAGTAGTGATATAACTACCAACCATTTTATATTATCAAACTTACTAATGGTACCCGTTTTTGTACTCATTTATTGTTCCTAATAAATAATTTGGCAGGCCAGGAAGGACTTGAACCTCCAACTTCGCAGTTTGGAGCCGCGCGTTCTGCCAATTGAACTACTGGCCCTTAAAAATCTTTTTCTAATGAAGCCGCAGACGAGAATTGAACTCGTGACCCCCACCCTACCAAGATGATGCTCTACCACCTGAGCTACTGCGGCTTAATAAATTGTGTTGTTATATTTAAATAATGGAGCGGGTGATGGGAATCGAACCCACGCAATCAGCTTGGAAGGCTGAAGTTCTACCACTGAACTACACCCGCAAAATTCTGTAAATCTTGGAGGGAGGAGGATTTGAACCTCCGAAGGCTGAGCCAACAGATTTACAGTCTGTCCCCTTTGACCGCTCGGGAACCCCTCCGCAATATATTAACTTTGATATTATCAACTATTTTAATTAAAATGTCAACTAAAAAATATAATTTTTATGCTAACTATTTGATTGCAAAGTATATTAGCTTTATATAAAATATAAAATTATAAGTTTTATGTTTGCTTTTTATATGATATTGTATATCATCATAGCTGAAGTTACGCAAATAAAAT
>JAGLFE010000308.1 GCA_023144675.1 Thiomargarita sp.
TATTATTATAAATAAACGTGGTAGTCCTGCACAAAATAGTGATAAACTTGTTAAGTATTTAATACCTAAAGAATTTTTTTTGTACAACACTACTTCATTCAGGACTACCTAAATTTTTATTGGATACAAATATTGTAATTGCCTTATTTGCACAAGAAACGGTATGTTGTGTCGATGTCCAAGATAATTTTCCTTTTAAATTCATAAAATCCTCATATTAAGTTGACTATGTTATAATTTTGTTATTCTGATATATAATAAATTATTTAACACAAAAATGTACCATTTATTACATTCATTATTCTTTTTTTTGCCACCCAAAACAGTGTATTATTTTAGTTTAAAGAGTCTTAATATTCTTTATCAATTAAGAGTTAAAAATGTAAGATATTGAATTTATCGTAAATTAAAAATTTAAATTATTTTTATACAATTAAAATTAATTGATTTATCTTAAAATATAATTATGAATATAAAATCAGCCCTAAAAAAAATAACTGCCAAGCAAAATTTAACCACTGACGAAATGTCCTCAGTCATGCACAGCATTATGACAGGGCAAGCAACAACTGCTCAAATTGGTGGATTTCTAGTAGGATTGCGCATGAAAGGAGAAACTATTGAGGAAATTACAGGCGCAGTTAAAGTAATGCGGGAACTTGTTACTCCCGTTGCAATCAATGGTAAATACATCGTAGATATTGTAGGTACGGGTGGTGATGGTAGTAATACCTTTAATATTTCCACTGCTTCTGCCCTAGTTGTTGCGGCGGCGGGCGGAAATGTCGCTAAACATGGTAATCGTTCAGTATCCAGCAAATCCGGTAGTGCTGATGCACTTGAGGCTTTAGGCGTTAAAATAGATTTAACTCCAACAGCAGTTGCCGAATGTGTAGATAAAATAGGCATCGGTTTTATGTTTGCGCCATTACATCATAGTGCTATGAAACATGCTATTGGACCAAGAAAAGAAATGGGAATTAGAACTATTTTCAACTTGCTTGGTCCGCTCACCAATCCAGCAAATACACCTAATCAAGTAGTGGGCGTATTTAGTCAAGATTGGTTAGAACCTATTGCGCAAGTTTTAAAGCGATTGGGTAGTCAACACGTATTAATTGTTCATTCCGAAGATGGTTTGGATGAAATTAGTATTGCTGCTCCTACTTCGATTGTTGAATTGAATCATGGCGAAATTACTAGTTATACAGTAACTCCTGAACAATTTGGTCTAAATCGTGCTAGTTTAGAACAAATCCGAGTAGAATCAGTGGAACAAAGTATTTCAATGTTGCAAAGTGTATTTAACAATCAGGCAACCGCCGCTAGAGATATAGTAGTTTTGAATGCAGGAGCAGCTATTTATACTGCGGGTTTAACTAATAGTTTTGCCGAAGGAGTAATAACAGCACAAAATACTTTAAGCAGTGGTGCAGTTAATGAAAAATTGACCGCATGGATTGAATTAAGTCAAAGTCTGTAATAATTCTAATTTGGGCAAAAAACAACCAATTTTAAATAAAAATGACTCAAATAGCCAATATTTTACAAAAAATTTGCCAACATAAATTAACTGAAATAGCTGAAAACATTCAAAAAACTCCAATAGCCACATTAAAAGCAACTATTGCCAATAATCCCAAAACTTATGGCTTTGTTAATGCAATTAAAACCCAATTACAACAAAATAAACCAGCTATTATTGCCGAAATAAAACAAGCTTCGCCAAGTAAAGGTATATTAAGAGAAAATTTTAATCCGATTGCGATTGCAAAAAGTTATCAACAAAATCAAGCAACTTGCTTATCTATTTTAACTGACCAAACCTTTTTTAAAGGCAGTAATCAGTATTTACAAGAAGTACGGAAAATTTGCAATTTACCTATTTTACGCAAAGATTTTATTATTGACGCTTATCAAATTTACGAAGCCCGAGCAATTGGTGCTGATTGTATTTTGTTAATTGTCGCTATTTTAGATGATGCACAATTACATAGTTTTAACGAATTAGCTGTAGAATTAGAATTAGATGTTTTAGTTGAGGTGCATAATGAGCAAGAATTAAGTCGAGCTTTAGCTTTGAATACACCTTTGATTGGTATTAATAATCGTAATTTAAAAACTTTTACCACCGATTTAATGACCAGTTTGAACTTACTGCCTAAAATACCAGCAAAACATATTGTTATTAGTGAAAGTGGTATTAATAATTCAAAACAAGTAAATTCATTACGCAATGCGGGAATTAATACCTTTCTAGTCGGATCAGCATTTATGCAAGCAGATGACCCTGGTGAAGCATTACTAAATTTATTTTATTGAATTAATTTGACTAAAATCTGTTATAATTACAATTTTTATGATTTACCAACTTTAAATAAAACGAGGAAAAAAATGACATGAATAATTTATACCGATTTTTTATTACTTTAATTGGGATTATGCTATGCACTACCAGTTTGTCTGCCACTTTGATTAAAAGAAATACGCAAAATGGTGTGGAAAAGGTTATTATTGATGGCAAACAAATACGGATGCAAAGCAAGAATCCGAATTATTATAGTCTTATTTTTTTGGATAAAGGTAAAACTTACAGCGTTGATAAAAAGAAAAAGCGCATCGTGGAAATGGATATTGAAGGCAAACCACCGACACAGGCTAATAAACCTAAAACTCCACCTTGGGGAAATGAGGTCAATTCTAAATTAGTAAACAAAGGAACTGGAGCTAAAATTGCTGGTTATATCACGGTGCGTTACCAAATTCAGGCAATGGGCAAGCCCTGTGCAGATTATTATTTTTCCGATAAACTGGCTGAAAAAATTCCATATATTAAAGATTTTATTAATGCTTCAACTAGAATCACCGAATCCAGAAAAGTTAAAGGAGCCTATTTTCACCCTTGCCAACAAGCCCAAAGTGAACTTGTGAGTCAAATTAGAGCCAAAGGTATTCCCATGAAATTTGTATTAAAAGGAGCTGGAAATTCAACTGATAAAGTTGTGTATGAAGTTATTAATATAGAAAAGGTAAATGTTCCTGCTGATACTTTTATTTTACCTTCTAAATATAAAAAAATAACTGAGAAAAAAGTTTTGCAAGAAAGAAATAAACGGATGAAATTATGGATGCAACAAAACAAACAAAATCATAATTATGCTCCACCAAACAACAGATAATATCTTGATAAGTTATCTTATTATTAATTAAATGATTAAATGATTAAATTATAAAAAAATGGGATTAGCAAAACGTATTATTCCGTGTCTTGATGTTGATGCTGGACGAGTGGTGAAGGGTGTTAAATTTATTAATATTCGTGATGCTGGTAATCCAGTTGAAGTTGCCAAGCGTTATGATGAACAAGGTGCTGATGAAATAACTTTTTTGGATATTACTGCCAGTTCTGATAACCGAGATACTATGATTCATATGGTTGAAGAAGTTGCGAATCAAGTATTTATTCCGCTCACTGTTGGTGGAGGTATTCGTGAACTTGCAGATGTAAGACGAATGCTAAATGCAGGTGCTGATAAAGTGGGAATTAATACCGCCGCCGTATTTAATCCAGAATTTGTTCAAGAAGCAAGTAGTTATTTTGGTTCACAATGTATTGTAATTGCTATTGATGCCAAACAAGTTAGCAAGGCTAATGAGCCACTTCGATGGGAAGTATTTACTCATGGTGGACGCAAATCAACAGGTATTGATGCTGTAAAATGGGCGCAAAAAATGCTTGAATTTGGAGCTGGTGAAATATTACTAACCAGCATGGATAGAGATGGAACTCGCGATGGTTTTGATTTAGACTTAACCCGCACTATTAGCGAAGCAGTTACTATACCCGTTATTGCTTCTGG
>JAGLFE010000309.1 GCA_023144675.1 Thiomargarita sp.
TAACTAAGCAACATTTGTGGACATTCCCAAAATATTATATCCACCATCAACATAAGTAATTTCGCCTGTTACACCAGAAGCTAAATCCGAACATAAAAAAGCAGCTACATTACCAACTTCTTCAATAGTAATATTTCTTCTTAAAGGTGCATTCTTTTGAAAAACATCCAATAATTCACGAAATTGCGCAATTCCAGAAGCGGCTAAAGTTCTAATCGGTCCAGCAGAAATCCCATTAACCCTAATATTATCTGGACCCAAACTATAAGCCATATAACGAATATTTGCTTCCAAACTAGCTTTTGCTAATCCCATAACGTTATAATTGGGTATTGCTTTTTCCGCTCCTAAATAAGTCAATGCCAATAAAGCTCCATTGCGCCCAGCCATCATACTACGTCCTGCCTTAGCTAAAGCTGAAAAACTATAGGAACTAATTTCATGGGCAACTTTAAATCCTTCACGAGTTGCATTCTGTAAATAAGGTCCATCTAATTCTTCCCTAGGTGCAAAGGCAACCGAATGTACTATAATATCCAAGCCATCCCAAGTTTTATTAAGTTCATCAAAAGTGGCAGTAATTTCTTCATCGCTACCCACATCGCAAGGAATAACGATTTCACTATTACAATCAGCTGCAAATTTCATAACCCGATCTTTTAATTTATCATTCTGATAGGTGAAAGCTAATTGCGCTCCTTCTCGGTGCATAGCTTGAGCAATACCCCATGCAATTGAACGCTTGCTGGCAACTCCAACGATTAATGCTTGTTTACCTGCTAAAAATCCCATATTTTATAGTCTCCGAGAATATAATTTGTAATAAAATTGTAACTATATACCAATTTAAACTCTAAATGCGAATTAAGAATTAAAATTTTAACAAGATTGATGCGCTTCGTTCCTCAACAGCATCCTACATTTTTTACCTAATTTTATACGTATTTCTTAACTTGGTAAATAGTTACATAAAATCAATAGTAATTACTTACGCTATATTTTATATATTATCAAGAGTAAATAATTACCACAATTTTATTATCATTTTATACTAGTTTTGCTATAGATATTACCAACTATGATTGGTTTTAAAATCTTCTAAAGCGGATTTAAAGCCTTGTGCTATTTCATCATTATAATCACCATTTTTATTGATTGTATCAAGCAATTCTTGGTGATTAGTACGCATATAACTAAGCAAAGCATTTTCAAAATCAACCACTTTTTTCAAATCAACATCATCTAAAAAGCCTTCGTTAGCAGCATAAAGCGAAGTAGCCATTTCGGCAATACTTAAAGGTGCATATTGCTTTTGTTTCATTATTTCAGTAACACGTTGCCCTCTTTCTAATTGCTTACGAGTATTTTCATCTAAATCTGAAGCAAATTGGGCAAACGCTGCTAATTCACGATATTGTGCTAAATCTAAACGTACGCCACCACCTAATTTCTTTATAATATTAGTTTGAGCCGCACTTCCAACCCGTGAAACTGATAAACCAGCATTAATGGCAGGACGAATTCCAGCATTAAACAAATCTGTTTCTAAGAAAATTTGTCCATCAGTAATAGAAATTACATTGGTTGGAATAAAGGCAGAAACATCGCCCGCTTGAGTTTCAATAATTGGTAATGCTGTTAAAGAACCAGTTTTACCTTTCACTTTGCCATTGGTTATTTTCTCAACATAATCAGCATTCAAACGTGCAGAACGTTCCAGTAAACGCGAATGTAGATAAAATACATCTCCTGGATAGGCTTCACGTCCTGGTGGACGGCGTAATAATAAAGAAACTTGGCGATAAGCCCAAGCTTGTTTAGTTAAATCATCATAAATAATTAGTGCATCTTCACCGCGATCACGGAAAAATTCACCCATTGAACAACCAGCATAAGGTGCAATAAATTGCAAAGAAGCAGCATCAGAAGCAGAAGCGTTGACAATAATTGTATGTGCCATTGCATCATGTTCTTCTAATTTACGAACTACATTAGCTACCGAAGAAGCTTTTTGTCCAATAGCAACATAGATACATTTTATATCAGAATCTTTTTGTCTAATAATTGTATCTATTGCTACTGCAGTTTTTCCCGTTTGCCGGTCGCCAATAATTAATTCGCGTTGTCCGCGTCCAATAGGAACCATTGCATCAATGGCTTTTAAGCCAGTTTGTATTGGTTGATTTACAGATTGCCGACTAATTACTCCTGGTGCAATACGTTCTAAAGGCAAAGTTGTTTCTGTAGCGACTGGTCCTTTACCATCAATTGGTTCACCTAAAGGATTAACCACTCGTCCTAATAAGGCATCTCCAACTGGCACTTCAATAATTTTTCCAGTGCATTTAACCGTATCGCCTTCAGTAATATGTTCATAGGAACCTAAAACCACACTTCCTACTGAATCCCGCTCCAAATTCAATGCCATGCCGTAAGAACCACCGGGAAATTCTAACATTTCACCTTGTACTGCATCAGCTAAACCATGAATACGAACAATACCGTCAGTAATTCCAACGATAGTTCCCTCACTACGGGATTCTACCGCTATATCATAATCTGTAATCTTCCTTTTTATTAAGTCACTAATTTCAGAAGGATTTAATTGCATTTATTTCCTCTCACCTTAACGGCGTAATTCAGTTGCTAATTGTTGCAAACGTCCTTTAACAGATAAATCAATCACATCGTCGCCAGCATGAATTAAACAACCAGCTAATAAAGATTCGTCAAGCGTAATATTAATATCAATAGTTTTGCCTAAACGTTTCTGTAAGATAGTTTTTATGGTTTCTTGTTGTGCTTGTTCAACTGGGTAAGACGCTGCAATTTCTACTTTAAGAAAGCCTTGATTATGCGCTTTTAATAGCTCATATTGTGCAACTAATTGCGGTATCACAGCTAATCTTTTATTTTCCAAAAGGACTTTGAGTAAATTTATACCTACTTGATCTAATTGTTCGCTACAAATATCAAGTAATAAATTAGATATAGTATTTTTATCAATTTTAGGATTATGAATAATGTTGTTTATTTGATCATCTTGAACAACTATTTCCAAAAATTTTAAGTTATTCGACCAAGTATCAAGACTATTCGTCGTCTTGGCTAAATCAAACACTGCTCCTGCATAAGGACGGGCTAAAGTTGCTAGTTCTGCCATAATTTATTACCTATAGCTTTTTAACCATTTTGGCGATAAATTCGTCATGGGAAGATTTATCAATTTCACGTTCTAGAATTTTTTCTGCCATGGAAATAGATAAATTAACTACATGATGGCGCAAATCTTCTTTAACACGATTAATTTCATGTTCAACTTCAGAAACAGCTATTGCTATTTGTCGTTGTCCTTCAATTCGAGCTTGTTCTTTAGCTTCTTCAATAATTTCATTGGCTCGTTGACTAGCTGCAGTAATAATATCAGCGGCATCATGTTTTGCATCATGTAAACGTGATGCGGCTCGATGCTCGGCTAATTTAAGTTCATGCGAACCTCGATCAGCAGCGGCTAAACCATCTGCAATACGTTTATTACGGGTATCCATCATTTGCGTGAGGGGGTCCCATAAAAACTTATGAACAAATAATAGCAAAACAATAAAGGTGAGGATTTGTCCAAAAAGAGTAACTGTAATACTCACATTAACCCCCTTTTACTAAAAAAATAGTTAAAAAATTCATTAGTTTAACCAGCTAAAGCTTTAATTGCTGTTTGTGCCGCTCCTAAGAATGGATTGGCAAAAATGAACCACATAGAAATACCTAATATGATAAAAGGAAATGCTTCCATTAAACCGCCAGTAAATAGCATTTGTACCATTAATTGTGGTCTCATTTCGGGTTGTCTAGCAATTCCTTCTAAATATTTTGAACAAATCAAAGCCCAACCTAAGGCGGAAGCAAAACCAGCAGCGGCTAACATAATACCAACAATCAAGGCGGTTGAACTGTATAATTCTGTAATCATTTCAGGTGTCATTCAAAAATCTCCTGCAAAAATAAAAGTTTAAGTTAAGGTAAAAATTATGTCCCAACTGTGATTATTATGATTTGTTTGATGGACTATAATTATCCATAAATAAGTAGAAAAAAATCATAGCTCATCACAAAAATTACAAAAATCATAGTTTAGACAACTAATGCTCTTCTTCCATTGATTGATGCGCAAGACTCAGGTAAACAATGGTTAATAGCATAAAAATAAAAGCTTGTAATGTAATAATCAATACATGAAAAATTGCCCATATTCCTCCTGGTAAAAATTGAATCCACCAAGGTAATAAGGCAATTAGTATAAAAATAAGTTCTCCCGCAAACATATTACCGAATAAACGTAATCCCATACTAACTGGTTTGGCTAATTCTTCAACCGTTGTCATTACAATATTAACAGGTATTAGTATTATTTTAGCAATAATATTATTAGCTGAAAAAGGATGGAATAGAAACATTTTAATAAAACCTATTCCGCCTTTGGTTTTAATATTAAAGAAAATAATTAATACAAATATGCTACCAGCTAAAGCTAAAGGTGTGTCTAAATTAGCGGTTGGTACTACTTTTAAATAATCTAAGTGTGCCTGTTGTGCTAATAATGGTAATAAGTCAACAGGAAGCAGATCCATTGCATTCATTAAAAGAATCCATATAAATAAGGTAAATGCCAAGGGACCGATGAGAGGATTATAACCAACAAAAGCATCTTTTACTTGTTTTTCTACAAATTCTAGGATAATTTCTAATAAATTTTGTAATCCAGTGGGTGGTTTGTTAGGGTCTAAATTGTCGCCAACTTTTTTAGCTACCCAACCGAATAAAAAAGCTAGAAAAGCCGCAAAGAAAAAGGTATCTAGGTGAAAAGTCCAAAAACCTTCCCCGATTGATAAGTTATGTAAATGGTGTTGAATATATTCAACTGAACTCATTCCACCTTCAGTTTGTGTCATGTTTTTTACTCCGTTGGTTTTTTATTAAATTATTTATCTAATTATTAAGTTTGATTTTACTTAATACTAATAGTTTTAGTTGAATCTTTTTTAGAATAATCAATATTACCTAGTAAATTTGCTTCTCCAACATGTTTCCCAGTTTTATCAAAGACTTCTAAATGCGCTGCTTTGCCATAATGTAAATTATCAATATACCAATATCGATGAATTGCCAGTTCTCGATAAATATTTCTACCTTGACAAATCAAGGAAGTTTTTTCAAATTGCGTGTTATTACTCAAAATGGTTTGTTCATCTGTCGGTGGTAAGTTAGTCGATTCATCGTACAAATTAATTTTGACTTTTAACCAATTTTCAAGCGCAGATTTTTCATCAAGACAATCTAAATTGATAGGGTTATTTTCATCACTATTTTTGATAATAGGAATTAAGAAACATTTTGGAATATCAGGGTGAGCAAATTTAAAGCGTGAATTGGTAAAATTAATCAGTAAATAGATTATTCCCTTATTCTGCAGACTTCTTTCGGTCACTTCTGCCAATGAAGTGTTTCTAACATCTTGATTTTTCGTTTCAGTAATATAATCAAAATCATTATTAATAGAATGTACTTGTTCATCACGCCATTCTTTTGGATTTAACTTGTTGAAAACAATATTAATAAATGCTTGTTTTAATGATTTATCCCGAATATTATTTAGATTTTTTTTAAAATTAGAGCCTTTTATCGCTTCAGAGTCAAGTAGTAATATACTATCTTTATAAACTTTTTTGGATTGAATTTTTTTAATAATAACAAAAATAGTTGTAAATACTTTTACTGCTTCCTGAAATTCCGTTTCTGTAGCAAATTGTCCTTCCAATGAAAATTCATTGATAAATATTTCCATATTTCATATACCAAAAAGCCGATCAAAATCTTTATCTGTTTGGTCAAAAAAACCTTCTGGCCATTCTTCAATACCACCATTCGGCTGCACTGGAATTTGTACGACTGTTTGTTGTTCACCTAATTGAAAGTATAAGACGCTCAAATCTGCTGGCGTAACAATTTTATCTAAAACAGCGATTCTTAAAGCATTCAAAATATGTTCACTATGCGATTCAATAAAAACTTGTACCCCACAACAACTGACTTTTGCCAAAAATTGAGTGAGTCGGGATTGTGCTTTGGGGTGTAAATGGGATTCAGGATTTTCAACAATTAAGATTTCACCTGCTTTGACAATTAGACCTGATACAATAATGGGTAAAATATAGCTGTACCCAAAACCCACATTAATTGCTTTAAAACGATACCTTGAGGCACTGGTATTGAGAAAAAGTTCCAATATATTCGTTTCAGAATGGGGAATTTCAACTTTTGCGCCATCAAAAATTTGACTGAGCCATGCTTCGGTTTGAGTAATTAAAGTTTTAGCGTCTTCTCCAAGACAGAGTTTGTCATTGACTAAATCGTCTTTCTTTTTATCAAGTACGTTAGCTGTCAATTTGCCTTTTACACCAACATTGGGGAATGTGGTTAAGTTGGATTTCAAATAAAATTCTTGAGGACCAAAACGATCAGCAGAAATGTAATGAATTTTACTGAAATCAAAAGAATTGTTTTGAACACTTTTAGTCTTATCTATATTAGCAGACATATTATCCTTTATGTTTTCAACAAGATAATATTTAGTATTCAATTTTTCTTGGGAAAAACCATATTCAAATATAATAGGATCATTTCTTGAAGTACTACTATTTCTTACATCATTAAAATTACCCAAATTCACACAATGACCATTTAAAAAAATCTGCGTTATTCTTTTATTATGCTCAACAGACTGTTGCATCAATAACAAAGATTGCAATAAGGTAGATTTACCCCGCCCATTAATGCCAGTCATTAAATTTAATTGGCTTAAAGGAAAAGAGGTTTCCTCTTTGAAACACTTGAAGTTAGTCAATTTTATTTGCTTCAACATATTTTATACATTTCTTAAAATATTTTGGACTTGAACAAATCTAGTCTTGACTTTTGCCTTAGAACTGGTAGAAGATTGCACAGCATCCAAATAGGTTCCATGTTGAAGCAATTTATTAAAATTACTTTGAATCGTTCCTTTATTTTCATTCAAAAATGAATCACTCTGTATTGAGAAAAAATAACAAATTGACTCTAAAACGGCAATATTAATTTTACCTCTGGTTTTATTGCTTGGTAAACGGAAATTGTTTTTACCAAAAAACTTGAACGTCAATATCATTACTCGTTTAAAATCTGTTTTAAGTTTATCTATTTCAACATCTGTCATTAAATTAATATTTCTCATAGCCTTTTCCACAAAAAGACTCATATCATCATGATAATCTGTTGCATAATCAAGAATTTTGAAAGCTAAACAACGTAATACAACTTCTCTATCTTTCATGCGTTTGGGAGAAACACCATTATCAATTGCTTTTTTAAAATATTCTTGCTCAGATAATTCTTTGAGCAATTGCGAAGCTTTACCGATAAAAATACAATTTCTAACTTCTTGACGATTAAGTATCGTACCATTGGTATTAATTCGATTAAAAATATCATAAACTACTTTAATGGAAACTGAAGGTCTTATTATATATAAACTGAGCTTTTTATCCTCAATTCTCGTTTGATAGTCTCCCGCTAATGTTGCTAGTTCAGAAAAATTATAGCCATTCAATTTCGGTAATGCTTCTAAGTTTTTTAATTCAAATTTATCATTAATAAATTCATGTAAAGTCGAAGTACGTTGTAAACCATCCACAACAATATATTTCCCTTCCCTTGTTTGATTGACATAGAAAGGCGGCAGGGGAAAATTCAAAATAACTGATTCAATAAACCGACTTTTTTGCTCAGGTTTCCAAACCAAATTGCGCTGAAAATCAGGATTAATAATTAACTTTTCCTGATCATATTTTCTCATCAACTCAAAAATGGTGTGAGGTTCTTGTCTAATATCAATGTCTTCTTCTGTTGGATCATAAGGATATAATCCACCACGTTCATCTTCAGTATCCGCATCAGTAATAATTACGTCATTATTTTTAGTATTCATTTTTTTAATTTTTATTAGGCAACTGTAAATTTACACAAAATAAAATTAATCCTTTTATTGTTTATTAAATAAATACCCTAAATGCGCAATTGCAAAAGTTACTAATAATGGAACAGGCGGTAAAGCTAGCCAGCCAATGCCAACAATGAAAAAGGCAAAGGTAAAAATAAAGCGTTGTATAGCCGCTAAATAAAATATTTTAACTTCTTGACCTGGTGCTATTTTAGCTATTTCATTTGCTGTTTTTAAGCGGCGATGCGTCATCCAAACATTAAACATCACAATGCAACCACCATATAAAGCGGCTTGTGCAGCTAATAATCCTAAATTCATATAATAAATAAAACCGACCCCAGCAATTAGCAAAGATTGCATTATTAATACTTTAGGTGCGCCCGTATCTAAAATACGAAGACTTGTTTTATCCATATAAATTATTAATTTTTATCCGTTTCTAAATTAACTATTTTCAATACTACTTTTATTAAATGATAACTGATTTTTTGTTTTAAATATTAAAAATATAAAAAATTATTGATTATTCAATCCTTAAAATATAGCATTAATTTCTTGAAAAACCGTCAATTTATATGAAAAAAATTTATCTTCGCTAATAAATTATTAGTTTTTTATTTTAAAAATATCTTAGATAATTAATTGTATTATAAAAACCAAATTTTTGATAGGAGCAATAGCTAAACTTCTTTTGATTTAATGGCTGAATTTTAGATTTATAATAATATAAGTGCGCTTTTTTTTAGGAAAAAATTAAAATATTGGCAAAAAAACAATTACGATTAAATTATCAATTTTGGATAAGAAAGAAACTTACTTGTCCTGCTGTTTGTTGTCGGATAATTTTCCAGTGTGATGGTAAAACAGGTTTATTTAGATAAGTAGCCGTTTCTAAATAAATATAAGCTGGTGAATTTAACCATTTATGTTGCTCCAATAATTTACAAGTAGTTTCTAACAAGTTTTTTGTAAAAGGTGGATCTAAAAACACAATATCAAAAGTAGTTGTATTTTTTGTAATTAAATAATTTAACGCATCTGCTTGAATAATTTCTAATTGTTCGGTATTTAATTTAGCAATTTGTTGCTTTAAGTTTTTCACAACGCTTGATTTTTGCTCAACTAATATTGCAGAATTTGCACTTCGTGATACCGCTTCAATGCCTAATATACCTGAACCTGCAAATAAATCTAAACAACAACTGTTTGGCAAATACATGGCTAGCCAGTTAAATAAAGTTTCACGTACTCTGTTAGGGGTTGGACGTAACTCTAATTCATCAGATACTTGCAGTTTACGACCACGCCATTTTCCACCAATAATGCGAATTTTACCTTTCATCTAATTATTTTTTTATTAAAATGGACGAATAGTCAAATCTTCATCTTCATCAGGATTTAACTGTTGGTCTAAAGTTTGAATAGCGGTTGTAATGTCTGCTATTTGTTCTTGATAATTTTCCCACTTTTTTTGATTTTCTATCCATTTTTGTTCATTTTGCAATAATTGCGCTTCTAAATTTTTAACCACTTTAGTTAATTTAACAATCATATTCTGTGATTCTGTTGCCGTATTTTGACTATGAATATTTGTTATAATTTTAAGCACTGCTTCCCGAAAATATTGGTCTTGTAGAATAAAATTAGGTAATTCTTGTAAAATTGTATCTTTTAATTGCTGCGTATCCATTATTGTTTAAATCACAGTTCATCTTTTGAATAATATTCAATATATTGATTTTATCAATACTTCGGACAGTTTTTTGAGT
>JAGLFE010000031.1 GCA_023144675.1 Thiomargarita sp.
ATTAAAGCTTCAAATGCGAATAAGAGTTAAAATTTTAACATGATTGATGCGCTTCGTTCCTCAGCAGCATCCTACATTTTATATGTATTTTTTAACTTGGTAGATAGTTACGATATTTTTAACTCATAAAATTACAAGATTATTTATGCAAATTGATATTATTTGTGTTGGGCATAAAATGCCTACTTGGATAGAAATTGGTTTTACTGAGTATGCTAAACGTTTTCCTAAGCCTTATCGTATAAATTTAATTGAAATATCGCTTCGCAAACGCACTAAAAATTCAGATTTAAAGCAGTTAAAATTTCAGGAAGGCGAACAAATGTTAGCAAAGGTTGCTAAAAATGCTCGGATTATTGTACTTGATGAACAGGGTGAATTATGGAATAGCACCCAATTATCACAACAGTTAAATAATTGGCAACAAAATTATTCAAAACTAGCTTTATTAATCGGAGGACCAGAGGGCTTATCAACTCATTGTCTTGAACAAGCCCAGCAACATTGGTCATTATCAAAATTAACTTTGCCCCATCAATTAGTACGCATAGTTGTTGCAGAGCAATTATATAGAGCATGGAGTTTACTTAATAATCATCCTTATCATCGCCAATAATGAAACCATAGATTCATATTTTTTTGACCGCATTAATGTTTTTTACTCTGGAGATTGTTTAGGGGCGACCCAGCAATTAACGGAAGTAATTTTTTATTTAAGCATTTTATTATTTCAATATTAGGTTTATTTTGATTAATTTACATAAAAATACAGGACAGCAGGCTTGGTTTATTACTGGCACTGACACTGATGTAGGTAAAACTTGGGCAACTTTAGCTATTATCCATGTTTTGAAAACAAAATATACCCACGTAGCTGGTATGAAACCGATTGCTACTGGTTGTTATTATCAAGGAAATAATTTACGCAATTCCGATGCTGAACAAATTTTAAAATTAACTGGATTAACTACTCCTTATCAATGGGTAAATCCTTACGCTTTTGCTCCGCCAATTGCACCCCATTTAGCAGCGGAAGAGTTAGGTCAAACTATTGAATTAGATAATATAGTTGATAATTACCAAAGATTATCTGCACAATCTGAGGCTATTGTTGTCGAAGGAGTTGGTGGTTGGCGAGTGCCTTTAAATGAATCGCAAAGTTTAAAAGACATTGTTTTAGCTCTTAATTTGCCAGTGATATTAGTAATTGGTTTGCGACTAGGTTGCATTAATCATGCTTTATTGACGGCTGAAACTATTATGCGTGATGGCTGTCATCTGTTTGGATGGATTGCCAATTCTATTAATCCTGATTTTAACTCGGAAGGTTCAATAAATACCTTATCTAAAAATTTACCTGTTCCTTTATTAGCACATTTCCCTTATTTAAAGCAACAAAATATTGTAAAATTAGCTCAAACATTTAAATCTGATATATTTAATTTGTGATTCAAGGATATTATTATGCAAA
Organism: Thiomargarita sp.; assembly: GCA_023144675.1. Taxonomy (GTDB): domain Bacteria; phylum Pseudomonadota; class Gammaproteobacteria; order Beggiatoales; family Beggiatoaceae; genus JAGLFE01. The sequence continues at coordinate 1,472 of JAGLFE010000031.1, forward strand.
CTCCAACCCGTTCTAAAACTCGTAAACAGCGTTTAATTCAAATTGCTATTATTGTGCGGACTAAAAATCGACCTCAGCAACTAAAACGTTGTTTGCGAAGTTTAGTGGCTCAAAAACGTCCAGCCGATAGCGTGGTTGTTATTAACGATGGCGGTTCAAACATTGATTCGGTTATTAAGCGTTTTTCTAAACTAAAAATTCACTTAATAAATAATGATACTAGTCAAGGCAGAGCAGTGGCTGGTAATCAAGGCGTACAAGCGGTTAAAAGTGATGTGATTGGTTTTTTAGATGATGATGATCGTTTTTTACCTGGTCATTTACAGCGTTTGGAAAAAGCCATGTTGAATTTTGATAGCAAAGTGGTGTATTCTGGATGCCGGTTGTTAAAACGAGATGTATTGGGTGATAAGGAGGTGTTGCAAGAAGAGCCAATAGGCGAGTTTAATGACAGTTATGATGCCCAACGTTTGTATTATGAAAATTATATTCCACTGATTAACCTATTAATTAATCGGAAATTATGGCTTGAAGTTGGTGGTTTTGACGAGAAATTTGATGTTTTTGAAGACTGGGATGTTTTACTACGCTTGTCGAAATTGACCTCTTTTTACCATGTTGACTACATCACTGCTGAATACGCCATTTGGGGCAATGGTCAGATTACTCAAAATATGAGCCATGATAATTGGATAGTGGCTTATCAGCAATTTTTGGCTAAACATTTATTGTCTCTTGATGAATCTGATCTATCAAAACAATTGGCTGAATATTGGCGTTTAAGTCAGGAAAGGCGTGGGATTTTAACTGAGCTAGTGGCTGAAAAACACAGCTTATTAGACCAGTTGGCTACGCAAAATCAAGTTGCTGAATATGAACAATTACAATCTGATTGGACGACTAAGTATCAGCTATTAGAATCCGAATATACACAATTACAATCTGATTGGCAGCTGAAATATGAGCAATTACAATCTGATTGGCAGCTGAAATATGAGCAATTACAAACTGATTGGCAGCTAAAACATGAAAGCGTGCAATCTGGTTGGACCAATAAATATGAGCAATTACAGCAACTACATAGAATGGATCAATTGCACTGGCAACAACAATATGGAGAGTTGGAACAAAGTAATAAAGCTTTAGAAGAATCAAGTCAGCAAAGTATTATTGGCATTAATACCACCGCTCTTAAACAAATATGGCAGTCTTTACCAGCAACGGATTACAGATTGGCTACCTTGTCAGATGGTATTATTGACGATTACCAGCATCTTGCTGATTGGATACATAGTCGAGCGACTAAATTAGAGCAATTGCAACTAGTTTTGGTGGAACAAACTCAGCCAATAAATGAAGAATATCAACTATTAACTAAGCAGTTAAATCAACTGATCAACTTAATTACTGCTTCCCATTGGCCACAAATACGCCGTTACGCTAATTCGGTCAGGGAGATTCAATCCCAAACGCAAAAATTATTTAATCAAGTTGAAAGTTATTTCTCTAATACCAAAACTATTAGTTGCAAAATTGGATTAGATAATTTACTAGCTTCCACGCCTGCGGAGATTCCTTTGTCACGCTGTTTATCTAATCATTATCCTGTTGTTATGACCATTGCAGGTTCGGCAGAAAAACCAAATGTCATGCAAAATATGGAACAGCTTGGGGATACGCCTTTTGTATTGGATACAGTTGAAAAGGCATTAGTTTTCAATTTGTATTGTAGTTTAGATAATTTTTACCGTTTGGATATTTTATTTGGTACTTTTTTACGAACTAATAGTTGCGATTTACGTATAATCATTCGCGATATAAAGTCTAAGGAAGTTATACGGCTGGTGATTATAAACGCCTTGTATATTTTTGATAATCGCTTACATCCTATTGAATTTAATCCGATTCAGGATTCGGCGGGTAAGAATTATCAAGTTGAAATTGATTCACCTGATGCCACGAATGAATCAAGTGTTGCCGTTTGGTGTTATTCCCAAAAACCGAGCATTAATTACTGTCAACAATATCCTGAAAGCACTACCATTGAACTTTTACCTCAATGGGTGCAAGCAGAAATTCTTAATAGCCCGTTATCCTTAAATAGTTCGGAAGCAACTCATTTATTCATGCTTTTTGGCATTCAGCAAGTAACCTCAGTATTACAATTAAAAATTTTCCTGCGTCGATTAAATGATAGCATAATCCAAGCAAATAGTAGTGCTTCTGTGATTATAGTCGGACAGTTTAATGCTGAATTACGATTATATTGTCAGCAACAGCAATTGGAAATATTAGAAATCGGCCAAATACCAGCAAATTTATTAACTTTATTAAATCAGAATAAGCAACAAAATGCAACTTATAGCTGGTATTGTGAAATTACAGCGATGCCTCAATTGGATTGCGTCGTGCGAGCTGAAGAAATTTTTGCTAATCAGGAAAAAGCTGCTTTAATTATACCGTTGGAAAAATATCAAGATGGAAAAATTAGGGCTGGTTATGCAACATTTATATGGAATGGGATTTTAGAAACACCGATGGAAGGTAATGCGGCTGACCATCCTTACCATAACTATCGCCGAGTAATTAATGCTGCTAGTAGTCAATTAATTATTATAAAAAATGAGGTATTAAATGCACTTGATTTACAGGAAGTTGGAGTTTATTATACTCCTATGTATCAAGTAACGGAATTGATTTGGCAGTTGCAGGAAAAACAATACCAAACTTATTATGAAGGAGCTTTGTGTTACGAACATACAGAAGCTTATCCCGAATTTACAATAGAAGATTCCCAACATGATAATCAATATTTTTATCAACGTTGGGAACAACCGTTATTGCAATTAAAAATTTCTTTAAACTCGCTAAATCGGGTAATTAATCCACTGGAACAACCTACGGTATTGGTAATTGATGCCACGTTGCCCACTTATGACGAAGATTCAGGTTCTTTACGACTTTACACGCTATTAAAATTATGGGTTGCTCTAGGTTATAGAATTACCTTTTTCCCAGATAATTTGGATGGTACATTTAAATACCGTCATGCTTTAGAATCATTAGGTATTGAAGTATTTCATGGCGATTACCGATTGCCAGAATTGATGGATAAACGCAGATTTGATTTTGCTTTTATTTCCCGAGTAGAAATTGGGCAACGTTATATTCCATTTATTCGCTTAGTTGCTCCTAAAACCATTATTTTTTATGATACGGTTGATATTCATTATATTCGTGAACAACGCCAAGCTGAAATTGAGAATAATCCCAAATTGCTGGAAACCGCAAAAAATACTAAGCGTCAAGAATTAGCAAATTGTATATCGGCTAATCGAGTTATTACGGTAACAGAAGAAGATGGTCATCATCTCCAAAAAGAATTGCCTAATCTTGATTTTGCAGTTATTCCCAATATTCACCAACAATATAATGGTGAACCCGTTGATTTTGCCCAGCGAAAAGGATTAGTTTTTATCGGCAATTATAACCACACCCCTAATGAAGATTCGGTTTATTATTTTATTGACCACATCTTGCCCAAAGTGCGACAAAAGTTACCATATATTCGTTTATATTTAATTGGCAGTAATATGAGTGAAAAAATGCAGAATTTAGTCCATGAAAATGTAGAAGTAGTTGGCTGGGTTGATGAAGTAGAACCTGAATTCGCTAAACGGCGGGTTTTTGTTTCCTTTTTGCGTTATGGGGCAGGTATGAAGGGAAAATTAGGACAAGCTTTATCAGTAGGATTGCCCGTGGTTACAACCTCCATTGGTGCTGAAGGTATGGGATTACAACAAGAAGAAACGGCTTTAATTGCAGATGATCCTACTGAGTTTGCCGAAGCTATTTGTCGCCTATATTCAGAGGAACATTTATGGAATAAGTTATCTTCTCAAGGTAAGCAATATATTGAAGAACATTATGGTGAAGATGAAATTAGTGATAAATTAAGGAATTTATTGAATATAAAACAATAATTCTGAAAGATTTCTATCCTATTTTCTTTGCTATTTTTATAGTTCAGACTCTTCCTGAATTTGAGCTATATTATTTTCAAGTAGTTCAACTTGTAATACCTTAATTCGGCGGGCATTATCTTGTATTACTTTAAAATGAAATTGTTCTAATTTTATACTTTCACCTTTTTTAGGAAGATGACCAAAGGCTTTCAATAGTAAACCACTAATAGTATCATATTCATCGTCATCTAATTGTGTTTTAAAATAGCGATTAAAATCTTCAATTGGGGTTAAAGCCAGCACTGTGTAAGAATTATTATTTTGATTTTTTTTAATGAAGACCTCATCATTTACATCATATTCATCATCAATTTCACCTACAATTTGCTCCAATACATCCTCAATAGTTACCAAACCTGCCACACCGCTATATTCATCTACAACAATTGCCATGTGATTATGGCTAGTACGAAATTCTCGCAACAAAATATTTAAACGTTTACTTTCTGGAATAAATACTGCCTGTCGCATCATATCCCGCATATTAAATTGATAATCACTATCTTTAGCATAATAATCAAGCAAATCTTTAGCTAAAAAAATACCCTGAACATCATCTCGATTTTCACTAATTACAGGAAAACGTGAATGTCCTGAATCAACAATTATTTTTACTAATTCATTTGGAGGTGCATTCAGTTCTAAACAAATCATTTGCATTCTTGGAATCATAACTTCTTTAACATGTTCTTCAGATACATTTAAAGCTCCTTCAATCATATTCAAAGTTTCTGAACTAAACAACTCCTGAGATTGTACTTCTCGTAATAATTTAACCAGTTGAATTTTATTTCGAGGTTTGATATATATTTGTTTGATGTACTTAAACCAAGATAGCAACTTAGAATAGATATTTTTAATCATAATTGAATTAAATGGAATAAGGATTAGGATAGCCAAGCTTGCTAAGTATTTGTATTTCTAAATCTTCCATTACTTGCGCTGGTTTTTTTGAAATGTGGTCATAACCAAATAAATGTAATGTACCATGTACAACTAGATGCGACCAATGTGCATTTAATAATTTATTCTGAATTTGAGCTTCCTTTATAACCAATGGAGCGCAAATAACAAGGTCTCCTAACAGTGGTATAATTATATTCGGGGGCGGTTCAAAAGGAAAAGATAATACATTAGTTGCTCCCTTTCGCTGTCGCCATTTTTCGTTTAATTGACTAGATTCATACTCATCAACAACCCGAATAGTCATTTCCACTTCTTCAGATTCAAATGAATGTGCATCAATAATATGGGATGATAAATTAGCTAATACGGTATTAGTCCAGTGGGTAAATAATTCAATGTTTGGTAATTGGCTTGCTTGACTAACGTATTGCGTATCTACTTTGATAATCATGTTGTTTTTTGTTCTGTTCATAAGCATTAACAATACGAGCAACAATGGGATGTCGTACTACTTTATTTAGGCTAAAATGTAGGTCGAGTGCAAC
>JAGLFE010000310.1 GCA_023144675.1 Thiomargarita sp.
AAATTATTAGTGGGATAGGTTCATACAGGTATTGGTATTGCACCGGAAAAATTAGAATCCATTTTCGACCCTTTTACCCAAGAGGATGATACCACGACCCGTAACTTTGAAGGTGCAGGTTTAGGTTTGTCTATTAGTCAACGTTTCTGTCAGACGATGCAAGGCAAGATTTCAGTTGCCGGCACGTTGGACAAAGGTTCAACCTTTATTGTAGAAATGCCTGTTAAAATTATTGAAAAAAATCTGCCTTAAATCTTTTAAAATACTACAAAAACGTGCTAGTAAATAATCCGATTATCATTAACTAGACAATTACAAGACGGCTGCAATTGTGCATCTTTTTTCAGTAAGGTTTCTGATAATATAACAAGAAATCCTTCCATATCAATATTTACTTATTTCAATTTTATCTACGTAACTTCAGTTAGTTATTTAAAATAAATTAATATCTAAAAAAAGAGTTAAATTCCAAATAACAAGAGAATTTAAAAGAATAAATTATGAAAAAATCACTCCTAATAATTATTGCATTGTTATCAATAACCTCGCCGTTAATAGCAAATGGAAATCACCAAGATGAGATACCAGCCCAGGTTACTGCGCATAAACATGAACTAGAAGGTGCGATAGCAATTACAACTACTCCTAGAGAGACTGAAATATATATTGATAATCAATTAATTACCAAAAAAACGCCCATTGTTATTCGATTACCTATTGGCGAACATAAAATTAAAATTCAAAAGGAAGGAAAGCAGGATAAAATTTTAGATATTTTAATTAGAGAAAATGTGGTTTTATCTGAAAAAATAATCTTGCTGGATTTAACAGATTCTACTACTTCAACTAACCACGCATTTGGCATACTTAATCCTAAACGGGATGCTTTTGAAACTGAGGAGGAATTTCAACAACGCCGAGTTCAATTACTTAATCAGTTCAATCAAAAAGTGCAACAGCATAATGTTGAACATCAAGCTGGAATTGCTAGTTTAGATAAACAAAATTATAATATTGAAAGTCAAATGTTTCCACTTTATATTGAATGGGAAACTTTTTGGCAAGATAAATTTGATTTACCTAAGCAAGCTTATATTACTGCAAAACGGGATGATGCTAAATTACTTTGGGAACTGGGAAAACAAAAGCCATTGTATCTTTATGTAGAATCTCAACAAGAAACTTTAAAATTGACCCATGTAGTACTATTTGGGCTAGGAAAAGAATGGCTTATTACCTTTGATGATAATTTACCTAATTATTTATTAGTTGACCAAGTTAGTAATAATAAAACCAAAATCTCTTTGGCTACTTTTAGTCCAAATTCAAAGATTTTAGCCTCGGTTTTTGGAAAATCAATTCACCTACAAGATGCTTATACTGGTAAACTATTACGCACTTTGGAAGGACATCAAAATCCAGTTTCTTCGATTACTTTCAGTCCAAATAGTCATGTGCTTGCTTCTGGCGGTCAGGATCATACTATTAAATTATGGAAAATAAGTACAGGTGAATTATTAAGAACTTTAGGAGCAGCGGGATTATTTTTTAGCGATGGGCATAAACAAACTGTAAATGCACTTACTTTTACACCTAATGGAAAGCAGTTGGTATCAGGAGGGGCAGATAACACAGTAAAAATATGGGATTTGAATACTGGAAAAGTATTGCATACTTTAAAAGGACATCAAGCTGAAGTTACTTCGCTGGCAATTACTATGTATAATGATATTACCTTAATTGCATCTGGTAGCCAAGATAAAACGATTAAATTATGGTTTGATACCATTCCTATTTATACTTTAACAGGACATACGGATACAATACAATCTTTAATTTTTAGTGCCAAAGAAAATTTATTAGCATCAAGTAGTTTAGATAAAACAGTAAAATTGTGGAAAATTCCACCTTGCGGACAAGCAACTACATTAAATATAGAACAGAATATTACATCAATGGCATTTAATAGCAATGTAAATACATTAGCGTTAATAAATGAGTCCGAAATCCAACTTTGGAATTTTAAGCAAAAAAAAGTATTAAAAACTTTAGCATTAGTTGAATTGGGCGAAAATATAATTTTTAGTTCTGATGGCGAGCAACTTTTATCCGTTGATAAGTTTAATAATATTAAAATATGGGAAAATGGGGCTAAAATAGAGTTGCATAAATAATCGTAACTATCTACCAATTAAAGCTTTAAATGCGAATTAAGAGTTAAAATTTTAACACGATTGATGCGCTTCGTTCCTCAGCAGCATCCTACATTTTAAATGTATTTTTGTAATTA
>JAGLFE010000311.1 GCA_023144675.1 Thiomargarita sp.
TTATTTTAACTCTTTATTCGCATTATTATTCAATAAAGTATTTTTTTTGATAGTTGGTATTATAGCCTTTAAGCTTAAAACTAATACCAAATTTCCAAGCTGCCTTATTTTTTTCCCGCACGCTATCTCGACTTTGCACCACATCATAAATATTTGGATGTTCACTGAGAACTTCAATTAATTGATTAGGTTCGGGACTATATCCCTCAAGTTTAATTGTACCTTCTTGCATTTTAAAACTGGTAATCCAACTATTTTTAGGAAAAAAATTATTTAAAGCTGCTAAAACAATTACAATATCCTGCTTAGGAAATTCTTGAATAATTGCAAATTTTTCTGTCATTTGCGTAATTTCCATATTTAATTGACTAGCTTTTCTAGTTTGCTTTCTTAAATCAGTTAAATGTTGTTCCAGCTCTTGTTGATTACTCTTGGCAAAATAAGCTCCACCGGCTAGAGACGCTATTAGTAACATAGCGATGAAAACTAAACTTAATTTCTTGTACTTTAATTTCTTGTTATTAATATGGGCAATCATACTCGCTGGAAAAAAGGCGTAATTATTCGCCATTGGTGATACAGTAATATTTTGCCAATGTTCTATATCTTTTTTATAAATTTGTTCTTTATTATCATTAAATTTGGATAAACTTTCATCCAGTTGCTGATTTAATTCAGGGAAATCACAGTCATGCTTCGATACTTGTATCCAACGTTGAATATTATTTTCTAGCGGCGACCATTCTAAACAAGTGATCATGTCATCATCTTCGTCATATACTTGACACAATTCCTTTGTATGTCCTGATAATGCCACCAAAGAACGTGGTAAAATACAAGAAAGTAATAAGCCAGCATCATTAAATGCTTGCCATAATTCCTCAGCCCGTTTAGCCGACAGCCATAAAGCAAAAGTGTTTTTATTTTGACTGGATACTTGTACCGCTAATAATAATTGTTCTGTTAAGCCAGGCAATAAGTTGGGCAATTGCAAATTAACTACGCTTTTAATATTTTGCTGATTGACTCCCACCGCTGGTAATTTCAATTTAGTCGCAATTAATTCTGAACTGGGTAATGCTAGGGCAATATTAGTTTTTTTAATATCCGCTTGGATTAATAGATTTTGAGCGGCTATTGCTAATTCTATTGCCGATAATTGATGATTAGTTGGCGTACGGGTAATTGCAACTTGATGGTCTTTGAATATTAAGTTATTCCCATATACAATCAAGCAAACATCATAGGGAATTTTTTTTAGTAGTTTTTTATGGCGGTGCAATTTTTTAACTTGTTTTAGAGTTTTAATCTTTTCCATTTTTTAATTATATAACATTGGGATAGATTAATAGAAATAATTCTAAATAAAAAAGATTTGGGTTTAATTTTAATTAATGTGGCTTAGGTTGGAGAAACCTAGCTAAGTTTTGAGGATTATTTAGAATATAAAATACTAGGATCGGTAATGACAGGTTCGACAGTTTTCCATTTATTAGTTCCTAATTGCTTAAAAAAACAATGATGCCGTCCAGTATGACAAGCAATGCCATTTATCTGTTCAACAGTTAATAAAATTACGTCATTATCGCAATCTAAACGAATATCTTTTAGCTTTTGCACATTTCCCGATTCTTCGCCTTTAAACCATAATTTTTGGCGCGAACGAGACCAATAAACCGCTTGGTTTTTATCAACAGTTAATTGCAAAGCTTCTTTATTCATCCAAGCAAGCATCAATACTTGATTTGTTCCAATTTCTTGAGCAATTACCGCTACTAATCCCTGTTCATTCCAAGTAATTTCATCTAACCAATGTGTCATTTTAAATGGATTCCATGTTTAAAAGTTGGTAGTCCTGAATAATGTAGTGATTTTTCAGATAAATTTGTTAAGTATCAAATATTTATAAAGTTTAGAACTACTTTGTGCAGGACTACTAAAAATAGCAACTAATTTATCAATCCACTATTTTTTTGCACATTAGTTGAAAATTGCTCTCCTTCCAACCATATAATTGCAGAACTAGGACAACGGTAAGTAGCTTTGGAATCAATGGAAATGCCCGCATCATAATTAATCACTGGCAAATTATTTTTCATTTGAATTAAATTAGCTGGCGCATCCATAACGCAACGTTCACAACCATCACAGGCAGTATTACACAATACTCGAGCAGCATTGCCTTCCAAAGGAATGGAACATTGAACAAATAATTTATGATTCAATGGAACTATTTCAAACAAATCACGAGGACAAGCTACAACACAATCACCACAGGCGGTACAATTATCAATATTTACAACTGGCAACGCATCCCAATTCATTTTAATTACATCGAAGGTACAAGCTTGTTCACAATCGGCTAATCCTAAACATCCCCAAGCACAACCTTTTCCACCACCCGAAACCAAAGCTGCTGCATGACAATTAGCAAAGCCTTGATATTCCGCAATTTGATGTGCTTCTTTTTTCCCACCAGCACAATGTAAACGTGCTACCCGTTTTTGCTGTTTACCAGGATCAATATTTAAAAAATCAGCTATCATATCAATCATATCAAGGCTAGCAACGGTACAACCACTTGCTTGTTGTGTGCCTTGAATAATATTTTCAGCAAAACTACGACAGCCAGGTTGTCCACAAGCACCACAATTAGTTCCAGGCAATAGTTGTTCAACTTTCTCAATACGAGGGTCTTCTTCAACTTGTAAAAAGCGATAAGCAATGGCGAGTATGCTACCGAAGAATAAACCCAATCCTGTCATAATTGCAGGCGCAATCAAAAAATTTTGCATATCATATTTCCTTTTATAATAAATATTTGTAATTGCTCACCCCAGGTAGTAGCATATAACTAATTGATTTAAAAAGTAAAAAAATTAGCTAAAAAATAACAAATAAAATCGAAAAAATTAAATACTAATAAAATCAACTATTTATAAAAATACGTTATTTAAAAATAGAAGGTTTTATTCATTAAAAATTACCTTTAAATTCAATTGGTTACATATATTTAGGGGTGGGGTGAGTAATTACAAATATTTTTCCTAAATTACAGTTTTTCCTTGTTCCAAAGCTCTGTTTAGAAGTGTTTAGTGTTATTTATAAATTTTCAATTTCTGTTCGAGTTAGCCCAGTATATTTAATTATTTTCTCAATTGATTCACTAGCTTGTTTCATAAGTTTTGCAATTTCTATTTGTTTATTTTGTGATCCTTCAACTTTTCCCTCAACTTTTCCTTCAATTATTCCTTCAATTATTCCTTCAACTTTTCCTTCAGTTTTACCTTCTATTTTTCCATCAGAAAATGCTGTATCTATTGAATTTTTCAAATCACGATAAACTTTTAAACTTGTTTCATATTCGCTATATTCTTTATCAGAATAATTAGCTATTTTAGCTTGTTCAAATAGATGTTTAAATACTTTGTTCTGCAATTTAGTTGGGCGACTATTAAAATTCGATAAATTTTTCAACACAAACAGCCATTTATCAAAATGCGTTTCTAATTCGGCTTCACTTTTAGTGAATTTAGGCATTTCCAAATAAATATAAGTCAGCTTATTATAAAATATTTTTTGCGTTTGTTTGTTAAATAATTGCACTACATGATGAAATACTTCTTTATCTTTTTTATCATCATCAAATATAAAATCTAATATCCCAATAGTGTAAATTGCTTTAAGTTTAAAATTCCATTGATTACCTTTTTGAGCTTGTTCCTGAATTGGAAATGTTGAGTAGTAAATACTGCGGTCTTTAAAATAATTTTGCTTGGCTTTTTGCATTTCCACAATGAACTTTTCGCCCTTCTCATTTTCACAGTAAATATCAAAAATAGCTTTTCTATCTTCTATTGCCCGCCCAAGATGTTCATTAGATAAATAGGTTAAATCTACAATTTTACCTTGTTCTTTTCTTAATAGTTCATTTAGAAAATCTATTAAAATATCCTTATTTAACTCAGTTCCAAATAATTTCTTAAAGCCGAAGTCGGTAAACGGGTTGATGTATTTATCTTTTATTCTCATTTCTTTTGCTATTTTTTAGATTTTAAATTAGAAAATGTTGTACTTATTGAATTTTTCAAATCATGATAAACTTTTAAACTTGTTTCATATTCTTGATATTCTTTATCAGAATAATTAACTATTTTAGCTTGTTCAAATATTATTTTATGGGAATGGAAACTGATACATGAATTTAAAATACAGGCTATAATCTATTGATTTGCAAAGAATTTCACAATCTGTATTAAAAATAACGCAAGATGGGCATTTTGGATAGTGGTAAATAAATTTATAATTTGCCACTATTATTATGTTGGAATAGATCTATCTAACGATTCCTCGTTGCGATTGTCTCAAAAAGCTAATTAATTCTTGAACTTCTGAATGTTGATCAGTTAGTTTTTGTAATTCTTCAATGGCTTGTTCAATAGTCAAATTTCTTTTATAAATAATTTTATAAGCTTGATATAATATTCTAATTTTATCACGACTAAAACCATGCCGTTTAAGTCCTTCTTTATTAATTCCATAAGCCTCTGCTCGATTACCCCAAACAGTAACATAAGGAGGTACATCTTTAAAAATCAACGTACTCGCCCCAGAAAAACTATGTATTCCCATCGAACAAAATTGATGTACTAAAGTAAAACCACCTAGAATAACATAATCTTCAATATGCACATGTCCAGCTAAAGATGCACCATTGGCAAAAACTGTTTGATTCCCAATATAACAATCGTGGGCAATATGACAATAGGACATAATCCAGTTATCATTTCCAATCTTAGTAACCGCACCGCCTTGTTTTGTGCCTCGATTTATAGTACAAAATTCACGAATTTCATTACGATCACCTATTTCCAAAGACGTAGATTCCGCTTGATATTTCTTATCTTGCGGGTCTTCTCCTAATGAAACAAATTGGTAAATTTTATTGTCGTAGCCAATACTAGTTGGTCCCTTAATAACAACATGAGGACCTATCCAGGTACCAGCAGCAATTTGCACATTTGGACCAATAATAGAATACGGACCGACAGAAACATTATCATCTAATTCTGCCTGTGAATCAACCAAAGCGTGGCTATCTATCAATTCGAAATATCTCTTTTCATACACATTAAATCGGCACTAGCAACTAATTTTTCATCGACCTTAGTAGTTGCTGCATATTTCCAAATCCCATGGGTTCTACTTATTAATTTAACTTCAACCAATAATTGATCACCTGGCTCAACTGGTCGCTTAAAACGCGCATTATCTACCCCCACTAAATAATATAAAGATTTTGCTTCAGGTTGCATTTCTGCGGTTTTAAATGATAATATACCTGTTGCTTGCGCCATGATTTCAATAAGTAATACTCCTGGCATTACTGGACGATGTGGAAAATGTCCTTGAAAAAAAGGTTCATTATAAGTTACATTTTTTATAGCAATTAAGTATTCGTCTATTTTATAATCAAGAACCCGATCTATTAACAAAAATGGGTAGCGATGATGAAGATGTTCAAAAATTTGATGGATATCTAAATTATTCATATTTACATTTTATATATTTTTTTCTAGCTTATTTAAACGTTTTGCCATAGTGTCTAACTGCTTAAATCGGTGATAATTTCTATGCCAATTTTGATTTAATTCTAAGGCAGTGCCAGATGAATAAACACCTGGTTTGCGAATTGATTGTAATACAATAGAACCACCAGTAACACAGACATAATCAACTAATTCAAGATGACCAGCAATACCAACTCCGCCTCCAATCTTACAATAGCGTCCAATACGAGTACTACCCGCAATACCAACACAGCCTGCTAATGCAGTATGTTCTCCAATTTCTACATTATGTCCAATTTGAATTTGGTTATCTAATCTTGCACCGTTGCCAATGATAGTATTTTCCAAAGCACCTTTATCTATAGTGGTATTTGCTCCAATTTCTACATCATCACCAATAATTACACCACCTAATTGTGGTACTTTAATCCATTTTCCAGCATCGTTAGCATTACCAAAGCCATCAGAACCAATGACCGCTCCTGGATGCACAATAACTCTTTTTCCTAAATATGTACCAGCGCACAAGGTAACATTTGCCATTAGTTGGCTATCATCATCAATTTCAACTTCTGATTCCAATACACAACCAGCTCCAATAAATATATTTTTACCTAGTTTAACTTTAGCATTAATCACCGCTTGCGAACCAATAGAAACGGTATTTCTATCAAAAATAGCTTGTTCGCTAACCCAAGCGGTTGGATGTATACCTGATATTCGACTAGGCGGAGGACAAAAAAATCTAGCTGCTTTGGCATAACCTAAATAAGGATTTTCCATAACTAATTGAGATACTTGACATAAATCTTGATCCTTACTAGATAAAATTACTGCCGCCGCTTGAGTTTTAGTTAAATTTTGACGATATAAGTTATTAGAGAAAAAGCTTATTTCTTGTTTATTAGCTTCTGTTAAACTAGCAATGCCAGTAATTAATACATTGCCTTTAGCCACTCCTTCTAAATTTGCACCAATCTGAGCAGCTAAATTTGCTAAGGTGATAGATACTGGCATATTCTAATAACGTAGGTAATTTATATTATTTACGACGATTACGATTACGTTCAGCTTGTGCTTGTATCTGATGAAGCCGAGATAGTATTTCTTCAGTAATATCAACCCTTTTACTAGCCCATACAACACCATCACTTAAAATAAAATCATAAGATTTTTCTTTGGCTAATTTTTGAATAGCTTGAGTAATTGTCTTTTGAATTTTATCCAATTCTTCATTACGACGAATATTATAATCTTCCTTAAATTCTTCTTGTTTACGTTTTAATTCACGCTTTTTATCTCTAATTTCACGACTTTTTCTACGTTTTTCAGCATCATTCATAATAGTCGCATTTTTCTTGAACTGCTCTTCTTTTTTAATTATTCCTTGTTTATCACTGACTATTCGACGTTGCTTTGGAGAAAATTCTCGTTCTAAACGGTTATTAGCTTTGTCAACTTGTGGAGCTTCTTCCATCAACCTAATTGCATTGACAAAACCAACTTTTAATTCAGCAACTGCTGGAAAAGAAAAGATGCTAAAAAGTAATATCGTAAAAATTGTAAAAGTACGTATTTTCATAAATTATTTCCGACCTTAGTTTAATTAAAAAATTATATTATAGTATATAAAATTAATAAAAAATTAGCTGATAAAAAAAATTTATTTATAAGTTAAAAATATGGTTGTTATTTTTCAGTTTTTCATTTTAACATATAAAAATTGCAAATTATTATTATTAATGAATTAACTATTACCAATTAAAAGTTGTTCCAATTGTAAATTGAAAAAATTCCAGTTGGTCGCCTGGTTTTTTATTAAGAGGTCTAGCGTAACTGAAACTTAAAATTCCTATTGGAGATGCCCAAATAGCTGATACGCCTGTTGAATAACGTAATTCATCACTATTAAAGTCTTCATCGAAACCGTAAACATTGCCCATATCTAAAAAAGTAGATAATCTAAATGAACGAGATTTTTCGGTAAAAGGCAACGGTAAAATGAGTTCGACATTACTAACTAATCTTAAATTACCACCGAAAGGCAAACCAGTAGAATCTAAAGGACCTAGGGTATTACCTCTAAAACCACGTATTGTTCTTGGACCACCAGCTACGTAATTTTCAAAAAATGGTAAATTTTCAGTGTTACCATAACCATCGCCATAAGAAACATTAGCTTTTAATAATAAAATATAATCATTTACAATTGGATATAACCATTGGTGTTTATATTGTATTTTATAAAAATCTAAATCACTGACAGGCAAAGCAACTTCTGCGCTAATATAGCGTAATGTACCACTGTCAGGAAATAAAGTACGATTACGGGTGTCATATTGAAAACTGGCAATTAAACGGTAAGAATTATAATTATTGCCATTTAAATTAATAAAATCAAATACTTCTTGTGCTGTAAAATCGGTAGTATTTAACTTGGTATGATCAAAAGCAAAGCCAGCATTAATTTGGTCATATTCGCTAACAGGCAAACCGTAATTAATTGTAGTTCCGTAAACATCGGTAGTATAACGGCTTAAATGGGCTTCTTCAGCATCAGTCGTACGGTAAAAAACGCTGAATCTGCGACTAACGCCATCAATATTAGTATAAGGATTAAGATAAGAAAATCGGTAAGTAGTACGTACTTCACTATTTTCAAAGGTAATACCAACTTGTTTACCCGAGCCTAAAAAATTATCTTGAATTATACTAGCATTAAATAAAACGCCATAAGTTTGCGAATACCCCATACCAGCCATTAAATTACCTGAAGGGCTTTCAATAACAGTATAATTAATATCTACCATATCATCAGTATTAAGTACTCTTTCAACATCTAGTTTAACACTTTCAAAATAACGTAAGCGTTCTAAACGAATTACAGAACGTTTAACTGCTTGCGTAGTTATCCAGCCACCTTCCATTTGCCGCATTTCACGGCGCAATACTTCATCTTTAGTTTTATAATTACCTTTATAATTAATTCGCCTAACATAAATACGTTTACCTGGATCAACAATAAAATTTAAGACAATGGTTTTTTCTTTTTCATCAATTATTGGAACAGGATTAATTTCAGGATAATAATAACCCTCGTTACTAATGCGATTAGAAATGGCTTCTTTACTTTTAATAATTTTCTTTCTTGAAAAAATATCTCCAGCTTTAATCAATAATTTATTTTCTAATTCAGATTTATCTACAATAAAATTACCAGATAATTTAACTTTCTTGATGGTAAAAATATCACCTTCTGTCATATTAATAGTAATATAAACTGATTGTTTATCAGGTGTAATAGTTACCTGAGTTGATTCAATTTTAAAGCGCATATAACCACGATCAAGATAATAAGATTCAATCGCTTTTAAATCTGCACTTAGTTGAATATCTGAATATTTATCACTTTGGGTAATGAAAGAAAACCATCCACCAGTATTTAAAATCATTTGATTCAATAATTTTTTATCGGCTACGGTTCTATTACCTACAAAGTTGATTTGCTGAATACGAGCAATATTTCCTTCATGTATATTGATGTTAATAGCTACTTGATTACGTTTTAATGGCGTAACAATGGTTTCAATTTTAGTCGCATATTTGCCTAAACTGAAGTATTGTCGCTGTAATTCTAATTTTACTTTTTCTAAAATAGAATGATTGAAAACTCGTGCTTTAGCAAAATTAATATTTTTTAAAGCCATAGTTAAGTCTTCTGTTTCTATATCGGTATTACCTTCAAAAGTAATTTTGGATATAGTCGGACGTTCTTGCACTTTAATAATAAGCACATTACCTAATTTTTCTAAACGAATATTTTTAAAGAACCCCGTCTTATAAAGATTTGAAATAGTTAAGGGCGTATCTTTTAAAGAAAATAATTTGTTAGTGGTAATGGGTGATAGGGAATTAAAAACGGTACCAGCTGAAATACGTTCTAAACCTTTTAACCGAATATTTTCGATAATAAAAGGTTCAAACGCAAAGCAAATGGATTGCAGTAAAAGTAAACTTAATGCTATGAAATATTTACACATTGTCTGAACTATGATTTTTGTGATTTATATGATGAATTATGATTTTACCTTATTTAATTAAATAAGCGCGTTAAATCATTAAAAATTGCCAGCATCATTAAACCAAATAATAAAATAATACCAACTTGTTGTAAAAAATATTCGGTTTTTTCTGATACTGGATTGCCCTTAATCCATTCTATCAAGTAAAAGAATAAATGTCCACCATCTAATATCGGAATCGGTAATAAATTAATAACGGCTAAACTAACGCTAACTAAACCTAAGAAAGATAGGAAAACTGCTATTCCCATTTGTGCCGATTTACCCGCATATTCAGCAATGGTAATCGGTCCGCTAATATGTTTATAGGAAACTTGTAAAGTTAGCATTTTAGCCATGACTTGCAGGGTTAATACACTCATATCCCAAGTTTTATTCATGCCGTGAATAAATGCTGGAATAAAAGTATAACTTTCAGAAACAAAAAAATAATTATATACTCCCATTTTTCCTATGCCATCAACATTTTTTGGAATTAAGGTAATTTTTAACTGTTGCTGTTGTCTCTCAATAGTCGTTAAAATACTTTGTTCGGGACGTTCGCGCACATATTCTACAAAACTGTTCCAATTATCGACAGATTCATTATCCACCGCTATAATTTTATCACCTGATTTTAATCCCGCTTGTTCGGCTGGACTATCTGGCATAATTTTACCCATAATCGCTGGCAATGGTGAACGATAAGGCTGTAAACCAAGTTTGTTAAAAAATTCACCTTCGGCAATATCGTCCAAACTGAAACCAGTTAGATTAACAGCTAAATCATATTGGTTACCTTGATTATTTTTAACTGTATAAATAATATCATTATTGTCAGATAATAGTTGTTTCAAAGTAATTTGGATCACGCTTTCCCAACGTAATGCTGGTTGTTCATTAACTGCAACAATTTGATAACTTGATTGAAAACCAGCCTGTTCAGCGATACTTTGTGGAGAAACTTCTCCAACCAACGCTTTCATACCAGTAATGCCCGACATAAACATTAAAGCATAAGCGATAATTGCAAATAGAAAATTGAATAACGGACCAGCAAAAACAATGGCAGCTCGCGACGATAAAGGTTGACAACTAAAAGCTCGAGCTTTATCTTCAGGAGCAATTTCTTCCTCTTTATCTTCGCCCAGCATTTTTACGTAACCACCCAATGGAATCGGGGCTATAACAAATTCAGTTTGATCTTTGCCAAAACGTTTCATCCATAAAGGTTTACCAAAACCAACGGAAAAACGTAAAATTTTCACTCCTAATAAACGGGCAACTATATAATGTCCAAATTCATGTACGGTTACTAAAATACCAATAACGACAATAAAAACGAGTAAAGTTTGTATAATTGACATATTAACTATTATTTACAATTTGTTGGGCTAATTCACGCGCTTGTTTATCATCCTCTAGGATAATTTCAATCGAACTAGCAGCACGTCCATTTAACTGGGATAAGGTGGTTTCTATTACTTTAGGAATACTGGTAAAAGAAATTGTTTTCTGTAAAAAAGCTTCAACGGCAATTTCATTAGCGGCATTTAAAATTGTGGTTGCAGTTCCTTCACTATTTAAGGCTTCATAAGCTAATTTCAAGCAGGGAAAACGATTAAAATTAATTGCTTCAAAATTTAATTGGGCGGTTTTAATTAAATCTAAGTAAGGAACGCCAGATTTAATACGTTTTGGCCATAATAAAGCGTGGGCAATTGGAGTTCGCATATCAGGATTACCTAATTGCGCTAAAACTGAACCATCAATATATTCTACTAAAGAATGAATAATACTTTGTGGATGTAGCAATACTTCTATCTGTTTGGCAGGAATGGAAAATAACCAATGGGCTTCAATAACTTCCAAACCTTTATTCATCATGGTAGCTGAATCAACTGAAATTTTTTGCCCCATATCCCAATTGGGATGAGCGCAAGCTTGTTGAGGTGTAACTTCATGCAATTGCTCAATAGAATAGGTTCGGAACGGACCACCAGAAGCAGTTAGCAAAATACGATTAATTCCTAAATTTTCGGGTGTTTTACTGGGCAAAGCAGCTTCATCAAAAAATAAACATTGAAAAATTGCATTGTGTTCACTATCAATAGGTAATAATTTAGCTCCATATTGACGCACGGCATCGGTAAACAATTTCCCAGACATAACAAGAGCTTCTTTATTAGCCAGCAAAATTCGTTTACCAGTTTTAACCGCCGCCAAAGTTGGTAATAAACCAGCACTGCCTACAATAGCCGCCATTACCATATCCACTTCCGACAAACTAGCCACTAAATTAAGTCCTGCTACGCCACTTAATACTTTGACTGAAGAACCAGTTTGTTTTAGACTTTGTTCTAATTGAGTTGCGGCATCTGAATCCGCCATAACCGCATAAAGCGGCGACCACTCTATACAAAGTTCTTGCATTCGCTTAACTTGTTTATTGGCGGTTAAAGCGATGACATTAAATTCATGTGGATGTTGTTTAATTACATCAAGGGTGCTAATGCCAATACTACCCGTTGCACCTAGTATGGTAATCCCTTTTTTCAAAATATTTTCCTATTTTTTATTAGTACCATAATTATTCTTATTTAAAAAATTTTCAGCATCTTTTCCAAAATAACTTCTAATTGTTGTAAAAAATGGTGAATAATTACCATTAGAATCTTTTGATAAATGTGCTGATAATACTTCAGTTATAGAAGATTCTTTTTGAAGCATTAAATTATTTACATTCTCTTTAATATATATCTAAATTGTTTATCTTGTAACCATGAAGATATATCTTTACTAGGATCACGTTGCATCATAGAACTTAATGTTGCAACCCATTTTTGTCTTGTCCTGACAAGAGCTGAATTGTTTAATCCCAACATATCCCTTGTTTGTTTTACTATATGCTTTTCATTTTTTGTTAAATCATTTACTGGTTCTATGTGTCCATCTGTCAAAAGAGAAAATTGATTATTACATCCTATGGTAGGTTCTATTGGTAATATACCATTTTTCTTTTTTTGCCCACAAGTTTGAGCGTTGATACAACTATGAGCGTAATTAGTATATTGAAAACATAAATTAGGACAAGCATTTTTACCCTTTTTAGGTTTTATATGTTCAATCTGTCCGTCTGTAGCTCCTAAATTTTGTTCACAATAAACACATATTCCTCCTTGGTCTTGATGTAACTGTGTTTTAATTGTGAGCTTTAATTTATTAAATTCTATACTATCAAAATCGTCATGTGTAGCCGAAGGATTTTGCTTTATATATTGAATCAGTACATTAGGAATATTACCATGTTGTAACTCAACCATTATTCTTTCGCTCTGCTAAAAACTTCCATAACTCTAAATCAGATTCAGGTATCTCATACCCATTTTCATCTAATTTATTTTTTATATCTTTAGCTTCTTGGCTGTTAATTTTTCCATCTTTAACCAGCATTTCGTAAGTATGAATTTTTTCTGTAATTTTAAGAGATGGTTTAATATCTGTGTTCATAATATAAGCCAAAGCATCTGATGACTCTCTTGCGAAAGGACTTACAATGGGTTGTTTAGCATTCCAAATACCTTCATTTGTTATAAGGATACGAATATGTTTCTTTCTTACTGTTGTTAAAACTTGTGGACTATGC
>JAGLFE010000312.1 GCA_023144675.1 Thiomargarita sp.
GATTTAACGGATGAACAGGATGTAGTTTTAAGTTTTGGATTATAATTTAGTTATTTCTGGAACATATTCGTCCTCATATTTCTCAATTAATATACCAATCACTTCCATTAATGAAGCTAAAGGATGATTTTCATTTTCACCTACTATGTCAGTTAGAAAATCCAATATGACTACAAGTTGTTGGTATTCACTCTTTATTTTGGAAAGTTGTTCCACATTTCATGCCTTGCTTTAACGATTTTTTCTTCGCTAAAATTAAGTCCCCGCCATAAGCCTCGCAACGATTTACGAGATTTTTGTTGAACAGTTTCTAATTCAGATTCAATTTGTATCGTTAATTGCTGAATTAATTTTAATTTTTCTAGCATGGAAGTTCCTTTTGTTCGTTTTTGAACAAGATTTAACGGATGAACAGGATTTTTATAAGCTTAATTTTATGGTAATTGTTCACTCACCCCTAATTTAAGAAAAAATAGAAGTTATTCAGGGCAGACACACAGGTCAGTGTTTACTCCCTATTTAACATAATAATAGGGGGGGTGAGCAATTACCTTTGGTTAAAATAATCTCAAACATCGCGCCTAACATCTTCAAATTTTACAACATCATTATCAACTACCTGTTGTTTTGCCCGCTCAAATCCTTCCATAAAGTTGGGAATATCTTCTAGTTCCTTTGTAGCTTTCAAACATTCTTTTTCATGCAAGTAACTAATAAAATCTTCTTGCCGTTGATGCGCTTCCAATAAACGCTTTTTCATGGTTTCTGATTTAAGCAAATAAGCCGTTTCACGTTCCGAAATAGTTGCAATGGGCGTGCCATTTTCATCAGACTTGTGGTTTAGTAATACGGATTAACTGATTTTCAATCTCTGATAGCTGACTTAATTTAGTATAAATAATCTGAGCCAATTGAACATAATCACGATTTTCAGTACATAAAATGATGCCATAATGATGTGGACTATTACGATGTAATTTAAAAAAGTCCTTATCGAAAGTAATAATAGTTCGTTTTAATGAAATAGCAAACGACAATACTTCTATATCTGCTATTCCTTTACCCGACCTACTAACATCATGGGTTGTTAAAACATCACATCCTAGTTTACGCAGTTCCATTACTGTATCAAGAGGAAATTGTTCATTAGCATATAATTCAATCATAATTATGTTGATAAGCAATTTCGTGGTCAATTTCTTCCTTGTGGCTGTTATAATAATCCCAAATAGCCTGCAAATTATTTAGACTTAAACTTGGATAATTGTGTAATAATTCTTGATCTGAAGCTCCCTGATTACGAAAAGACACTAATAACCATACTGGTATTCGGGTATTACGAATGCGTGGTTTGCCAAAACACACATCTGGCGTAATTTGAACCACCGATTCTATTAAATGAGATTGACTTTTGCTCTTAAACCGCATATATTCAACAAAATCAAGTACTTCTGATTGAAGCGTAAGTGGTAATTTCTCTAAGTTTTCATTAATTCTTCTAACAATATTCATATTTTCAT
>JAGLFE010000313.1 GCA_023144675.1 Thiomargarita sp.
TTAAAATTTTTCGCATTTAAAGTTTAATTGGTAGATAGTTACAATTATTACAATATAATGTAATTTTGCTTATTATGTTACTGTTAAATAATGAATTGATTAAAAAACATTAATATTATATCATAATTATTTAAAAAGTTATTGCTTTTATATTCAGTTAATAAATAGTATTGCAATTACAACTAATTGATTTTTTAGAACCAATATTTTAACTATAAATAAAAAACCGATGTTAAAAAATAATTCTATTTGGTATTTATCTAAATTTACCAAAAAAGTACCGCTCACATTTATTATAATTGTACCTTTTATCATACAAATTCTTGCAGTTGTTGGATTAATAACTTGGCTATCATATCGTAATGGACAAAAAGCAGTTGAAGATTTAACTACACAATATCGTAGTGAAATTACCACCCGTATTCATCAACATCTAACTACTCATACCACTTTACCATATAGAGCTAATCAACATAATGTAGATATAATACAATTGGGTTTGTTAGATTTAGATAACATTAACACTTTACAGCAACATTTATGGAAACAAATACAATTATTTAGCACCGTTAATTATATGGGTATTGCTACCCAAAAAGGTAACTATGTTGGTACTCAATTACTAGACAATAATTCAACATTAGTCGAAATATTGGACAATTCTACCGAAAAAAATCTAAAAATTTGGGAAACTAAATATTTTATCCCTCGCCAACAATTAAAACATATAAAACCAAAGCAAAAAATCTCTAATTTTAATCCAAAACAACAACCTTGGTATCTTAATGCCGCTAAAGTGGGTAAACCAGTTTGGAGTAAAGCTTATTTTTCCAGTCGTCGCGCCGCTTTATCAATCAATCATCCAATTTATAATCAACAACAACAATTAATAGCTGTAACTACTGCTGATATTGACGTGTTAGATATTAGCGACTTTTTACGCTCCTTAAAAATAGGAATCTCAGGTCAAGCTTTTATTATGGAAACTTCATCAGGCTTAATGGTAGCTACTTCTACTGATGAAAAACCTTACCAAAAAAATAATTTTGAACAATTTAAGCCGTACAAAGTACAGCATAGCTATAATGATTTAACCAGCGCAGCGGCTAATCGTTTAATTCAACATTTTGCTGATTTGACTAGCATAAAAGATAAACAAGATATTACTTTTATTAACAATAACCAACGTTATTATTTACAAGTAAAGCCTTTTAATGATAAATGGGGTTTAGATTGGTTAATTGTAGTAGCAATATCTGACAAGGATTTTATGGAACATATTGATCAAAATACCTATTCGGCGTTAGCACTATGTTTTTTAGCTTTAATTGTTAGTATTATCTTTGGAATTATTAATGCGCAATGGATTATTCAACCGTTGGTAGCATTAAATCAAAATATTAAGAATTTGGCAGCTGGTGAATGGAAACACTTGATTAAACATAACCGTCAAGATGAAATTGGTGAATTAGCTAATTCATTTAGTAGCATGATAACGCAACTGCAAACTTTGTTTACCACTTTAGAAGATAAAAATCAGGATTTACAGCGTCTTGACCAATTGAAAGATGAGTTTTTAGCTAATACTTCCCATGAATTACGTACTCCGCTAAATGGTATTATTGGAATTGCAGAATCATTGTTAGAAGGAACCACTGGTAAATTGTCTCTTCCAGCGATTGAGGAATTATCTATTATTGTAGCGAATGGCAAACGATTATCTAATTTAGTCAATGATATTCTTGATTTATCCCAGCATAAACATTCCCAAATTACTTTACAATTAAATCCTATTAATATAAAAAATATGATAAAAGATATATTTAAATTTTGCCATTCTCTGTTAGGAACTAAAGATATACAATTGGTTAATGCTATACCAGATGGCTTATCACGTATTTATATAGACGATAATCGAGTACAACAAATTCTACACAATTTAATTAATAATGCGATTAAATTTACCGAAAGTGGGCAAATTAAAATTTCCGCACAAGTAATAGAAACTGAAGCAGTAATTACGGATCAAATCCATATTGACCAAATTCAAAATATCAATCTTGAGCAACAAATGATGATTACGGTATCAGATACTGGAATTGGTATTCCAACTGATAAAACTGCTCAAATCTTTAAATCTTATGAACAATTGGATGATATTAGTGAGGGCGGTACTGGTTTAGGTTTAAGCATTAGTAAACAATTAGTATTATTACATGGCGGGCAAATTTGGGTTGAATCTACGGTTAATGTAGGTTCACGCTTTATGTTTACCTTACCTATTTGCAATATTCCAGAATCTGATACTCAAGAGCAGCAAATATCTTCACCAGATGGAAATAACATAATTGCTGATATTGAAGTTAAATTACCTTCAGCTTCCATTGAAATTCTACAAAAAAATGCAGGCAATGATATTGTTATACCTGATATATCTAATTCAACAGAATCTGCAAATTTTACAATTTTAATTGTAGATGATGAACCTATCAATTTGCACGTACTATCAAACTACCTTTCATTATACCATTATAACGTTATTCAAGTTCATTCAGGTTTACAAGCTTTGGAAGCACTTGAGGAAAAACCACTAATTGATTTAATTTTATTAGACATTATGATGCCACGTATGACTGGTTATGAAGTAATACGCCAAATTCGATTAAAACAAGATACCAATGAATTACCAGTTATTTTACTTACGGCTAAAAATCAGCTGGATGATTTAGTTAAAGGCTTGGATATGGGAGCCAACGATTACTTGGTTAAACCGATTTCAAAAACTGAGTTACTAGCTCGGATTAAAACCCATTTGCATATCAAAGAATTACATAAAGAATTAGAGCATTATTCTCATCATTTAGAAGAGAAAGTAGAGGAACGAACTTATAAACTTAGTGAAGCGAAGCAGGCTGCTGAACAGGCATTGGAGCAATTAAAAGCCACGCAGGAGCAGTTAGTAGAATCGGCTAAAATGGCTGAATTAGGTAATTTAGTAGCTGGGGTGGCGCATGAAATTAATACTCCTATTGGGATTGGTGTAACTGCAGTGTCTAGGTTAAATTCACTTACTAGTAGTTTGTTTAGCTTATATAAATCAGGTGCAATGAAACGGGCTAACTTAGATAAATACCTGGCTGCGGTTACCGAAGGTAGTGATTTAACCCTGAAAAATTTAATGCGGGCGGCGGAACTTATTCAAAGTTTCAAGCAAGTTGCAGTTGATCAAGCAGGTGAACAAAAACGTATTTTTAATTTAAAGGAATATTTGCGTGAAATTTTATTGACTTTAAATCCTCAAATCAAACGAACTAAGTATAAGGTATCCATTAATTGCCAAGATGAAATTATTATTTTAAATTATCCAGGTATTTTTTCTCAAATATTCACTAATTTTATAATGAATTCTCTTATCCATGGTTTCAAAGGACGAGATACTGGAGAAATTACTATTCTAGTTGAAAAAACGCTAGATAATGAATTAACTATTTCTTATAAAGATGATGGTAATGGTATTCCTAAACAGGTAATTAATAAAATTTTTGACCCTTTTTTTACTACTAATCGGCAACAAGGTGGTAGTGGTTTGGGTTTGAATATCGTATATAATCTAGTATCCCATAAATTACAAGGAACGATTATATGTCAAAGTATTGAAAATGAAGGAACCAATTTTATTATTAAGATTCCAGTACAATTTGATAAGAATAAAAAAATTCCTGCTATAGAAAAATCAAAATAATTATCATCTATAGTAATATTCCTATATTTTTAGTAACTACCTATCAACTAAATTTTTGAACTCCACACTTCTTAGTAGTTACAATTAATAATGGTTATTTATAACCTTTATTTATCTAATATTCATCACAATCAGGCTTTAGCAATTAATTAGTTTGTAACTATCTACCAATTAAA
>JAGLFE010000314.1 GCA_023144675.1 Thiomargarita sp.
TCAATTAAAAACTGATATTCCTAATGCGAATTAAGAGTTAAAATTTTAATATGATTGATGCGCTTCGTTCCTCAGCAGCATCCTACATCTTTTACGTATTTCCTAACTTGGTAGGTAGTTACAATTATTTTTAATAAATAAAATACTTTGAGTCATTTTTCTAAATTATACCAATTATAGCTATAAAGTTCAACAATCCGCTACTCTTGGTGGCCAAGCGTAAGAAAAATCTTCGATATTCAAAGTTAAATTAGGGCTGTAAGCGGGGTCTTGTAATAAATTATTGCCCCAACGTTTTTTCATATAAAGACATTCTTGTTCAAACCGTGCCTTTTTTGCAGGCGTAGTTTCTTCGCCCCGACTTGCCGATTCATGATGATATAGTTCTGCATAAGGAGTCCAAAGTATTTGTAAGCCAGTTTCTTTAATCCGTAAGCAAAAATCTACGTCATTGAAGGCAATTTTTAGATTTTCAGCATCAAGTCCACCCAAATTTAAATAAGTTTCTTTGCGTAAAACCATACAAGCAGCGGTTACAGCCGATAAATCTTGAATTACAGCAATTCTACCAAAATATCCCTTACAATGACGTTCCAAATACTTGTGGGAATGTCCAGCAATACCGCCAAGACCAACGATAACTCCCCCATGTTGTAAGCGATTATCAGGATACCAAAGTCTCGCTCCCACCGCACCAATTTCTGGACGCAAGGCATGACTTACCATTTCAGTCAACCAACTAGGATTAATTACTTCTATATCATTATTCAGTAAGCAAATTAATTCCCCTGATGCTTCCTGAACAGCGGTATTATTAATTGCGGAGTAGTTAAAGGTATGCGGATAATCCAAAATATGAATTTTCTCGTTATTTTGCAACTGTTGTAAGTAATTTAAAGTAACAGCCTCATCGCTATTATTATTAACTATTAAAATTTCAAAATTTGGATAATTCGTTTTATTTAATATACTTTCCACACATTGACGTAATAAATCATAACCATTATAAGTCGGAATAATAATTGTAATTAAAGGCGGGTGGCTAGGTAATTGGTATTGTACTCGTATTGTACCGGATAATAATGGAGATTCGGTTACTTGTGCATCAATATTTTGCCGTATTAAGTATTCACTAACAGCTTTTTGGGCGGCAATAATTGCATAAGGTTTTTCATATTCCTGAGTTGCAGTGCTACCTGGAATTTTGCGCCAATGGTAGAGAATACGTGGAATATGATAAATTTGGTTCGGCTCAATTTGTTCAATTGCCCGCAATGCTAAATCATAATCTTGTGAACCTTCATAACCTTCTCTAAATCCCGTTATTTGCTTGATTAACTGACTGCGATAAACAATTAAGTGAGTTATAAAATTATAAGATAAAAATAAATTTGGATTCCAATCTGGTTTGAAAAATGGTTCGCAACGTTTCCCTTTTTCATCAATTTTATCTTCGTCAGAATATAACAGCATGATTTCGGGATTTTCAATGATGGTTTTTGCAACCCAAAATAATGCGTGTTTTGCCAATTCATCATCATGATCAAGTAAGGCAATAAATTCTCCCGTAGCCAATTCAAGTGCCGTATTTGATGCCGCTGAAATATGTCCATTTTCAGTTCTAAATGTAACTTTAATACGTTTATCATTGGCAGCATATTCCTGCAAAATTTGACGAACATTAGTTTGAGTGGAAGCATCATCGGCAATACAAAGTTCCCAATGCGGATAAATTTGTTGAGTTACTGAATTAATCGCTGCCCGTAACCATTTTTCATCAGTGTTATAAGTCGGCATCACAATTGAAATTAATGGTGGCGAAGTCCAATTTTCTATCTGCGCCTGCATTTTTTTTATGGTTTCGGGAGTTAAAGTGTCGTATTTATCTATCCAAACTGAATAATCTTTGGAATTATCTATTTTGGAGATGGATTTTTTTAAACTGGTAATTAACGGTACATATTTTGTCGCCGTAACAATATTTTGGATTGGTATATTGCTGTCGGAAGAAATTGATTGTTGCCATATTTCGATTGCGGTTAATGTTTGTTGGATATGGTCTTTGGCGGTTAATCCAACTTTTCTAAACATAAATGCTAATACAATTCGGGTAAATATTTGACCTAAACGCCAGGTTAAGGAGGTAAATACTGCATTTATATCTTCCCCCAATGCAGATAACCAATATACAAGTTTATGTATTTTTTGTTCTTGTAATTCTAATTGGTAATTTAGGTTATTTATTTGCTTTGCTTGTTCTGAAATTTCATGGGATTTATTTTTTAAGCTAAGGTTTATAGTTTCAATATGTGTTTCTAATTCAATAATATGCTTTTTATGATGGCTAATTTGTATAACTTCTTGATTAAGATTGACAATTTGCTGCTCACGATTCGCCACTTCTTGATT
>JAGLFE010000315.1 GCA_023144675.1 Thiomargarita sp.
TTTTTCGCCACATACCAGCAGTTGTTAAATAACTATTGGAATTATTATAAGATAATCCAGCGCGGGTAAAAGCAAACCAAATAGCCCTCGAACAATCAATTCCTTTCCTTAAATTAGCCCGATCACTACTTTGACTCCAATCATGCTGTTTATATGGTATTCCATCATTACCACTGACAAAACTCACATTAGCGGTCAAAATTTGCGCTTGTTTCAACACTTTATATAAAGCAGAATTCCTATTAGCTGGATAATAACGAGAAACTGGCACATCAACGGTTCGACCTTTACTAACTGTTTTTCTGTAATCCAACAAATCATCATCAATTACAAATGATTCAGTAGCAATGCCTGCATTAGACAAAAATAATATAAAACATAAAAAAATATAACGTAGCATAAAAATTATCTCCAAATTAAAATTTTTCCTAGTTTAAAATGATTTGAAATATTGGGTTACGTTTTACTAAACCAACCTATATATTTCAAGGTTTATAAAAGTGGTTATTTATGAAATGAATATTTAGAGAGGGAATATAAAAAAACGATAGTCCTAAACAAAATAGTGATTGGGCTAAAATGTAGGTCGAGTGTAACATAACCCAAGCTACATAATTATTTGCCACTACTTGGTGCAGGACTACTAAATAATCTTGCCCAAATCTCTAAACGTAGAAAACCTAAAAACGCACATCAAAATTTATCCACAACGAAGTTCCCGGCTCATTTACCTGTATCGCATCAGGACTAAATGGGTCAACATTAGCTCGATTGACGTGGTAAGCATAATTTCTATTAAACATATTATTGATTCCCATTTTAATAGTTGCTTGCTTATTAATTTCAAACGCACTATAAATATCTAAAACAACAAAACTAGGAGTTTTTTGCGCATCTAAACCACTGCCAAAATTGGGGTCATCATCTACATGTCTTTGTTGCATTGCATAGCGTAAATTACTACCCAATCGTAACCAATTATGCTTGTAATTAACATTTAAAGTGGTTGAAAAAGGTGGAATTTGCGCAATATCTCGATTATTATCAGTGATGTTAGTGGCGTGAACGTAATCTAAAATTAAACTGCTACTCCAAGAAGGATTCCATTGAGTGCGTGCTTCCCATTCAGCTCCAAATAATTCAGCATCAACATTGCGGTAAATAGTAGCATTATCGCTTTGCAAAATTCCTTCTTGAAGATGCGCTCGGTCTCGCAAAATAAAATCAGTTACATGATTGTAAAAGGCTGAAGCCACAATATTCCAATTTTGACTGCTTTTAACTGACATCCCCAATTCAATTTGATGATGTTGTTCTGGCTCCAAATCAGGATTACCCACCCAACGTAAAGCTGGACTACTAATATTTGCTGCTAAAAATCGTTCTGTTGCATCAGCAGTACGCACATTGCGACTTAAATTAACAAAAGTATAACCACTACCATTTTTAAACTCATGCTCATAACGAATAAAACCACTAAAATTGTGTTCAATATGTTCTTCAGCGGATTTGCCATAATATTGGCTATATAAATTATTTGCTGTCATACCTCCAATAATTTCTTGATTAGCTAAATTAGCTTCACTGCTAACATAATCGTAGCGCAAACCTAACTTTAATATATCCAATTCCCGCAAAGTGATTAAATTTTCATTAAATAAACCAATTTGATTAATGTCAACATCGGGCCACATAATGGATTGTAATTTAATAGGTGTAACAACGGTTACTGGACCTAAAAAACGATTGGCGAGTCGATTATTAAGTTGATAATCAACTCCTAAAGTTGCTTCAATTTTATCAACAATAAATAAATGGCTAATACGTCCGCCCTGAGTTTTTGAAGTAGAATTAACCAGCATTTTCATTGGAGCCATTATTGGACGCAAGGAGTAATTATCCATTATATGTTCGACTTCAGAATAATAAAAATCCCCTTTCGTTCCATTGATTTTAAAACGCAGCCGAGCCATATCATTATTTGAGGTTGGTGCATCCATGGAGGTGCCAGCGTATAAACTGTCCTCAATTCTAGTGGCTTCAATACTTAATTCTAACCGAGATTTACTGCTAGGCGTATAACCTAAAGTCAAATTACCCGATTCTTGCGTTACCGCCGAACGAACTTCTTCCCCATTGCCATCTTTATAATTGCCGCTGTTAGCATATTCAATCATAGCTCTAGCAAAGCCTTGTGGATTACCAGCAGTTACATCAGCAGTAAAGGTTTTAGTTCCTGAATTACTAGTATAACCACCCTTAATTTGACCGCGTATAGATTCATCCGCTTCTAAACGTGGGGTTTTTCTTTCCAATAAAATAGTGCCACCACTTCCACCACCGCCGTAAATAACGGTTTGTGAACCTTTTAAAATGGTAATTGCATCATAAGTTCCTATTGGCGAATATGAGGTTGGTGGATCCATACGATTAGGGCAACCTCCATGCACATAAGCACCATCTAATAACACGTTTAACCGATTTTGGCTTTGCCCGCGAATAATTGGGTCAGTTCCATGTCCGCCGATACGTGTACCAGATACACCAGCCGTATCTCTTAAAAAAGCACCCGTATCATGGTTTAAATTCAACGATTCTTCGGTTAATATTTCTGAAACACTAGGTTCTAATAAATGCACTCCTTCGACTGTAACAGTTGGCAATACGGTGTCTGCTAAAATTGATGGTGAAATAACGAGCGTAGAAACTAAAATTAATGGCTTAAATTTCATAAGTATTTTACAATTTAGAGTTTAATTAATAATAATAACTGAAGTTACGCAAATAAAATAGAAACCAAGAAAATATAAGACTTTAGATTTTATATCTGTCTGTATTGAATTTTCATAAGCCTTATAACATTTGGTTTTCAATT
>JAGLFE010000316.1 GCA_023144675.1 Thiomargarita sp.
TTACCTAATTATAGAATTCGAGGGTAGTGAGCAATTACTTTTTTATTAATAATTTTGCCAGTTTTATTAACTGAAGTTACGCAAATAAAATAGAAACCAAGAAAATATAAGACTTTAGATTTTATATCTATCTGTATTGAATTTTCATAAGCCTTTATAATATTTGGTTTTCAATTTCAACTTTTCATATCTGCGTAACTTCAGTTAATTATAACTAAACAGGTATAAAAGTTTGAGAACAGAATATTTTTATATTTCTAAACTTTTTAGAAACTACAATTTTCAAGGAAGAAGGGATTTTATTTAAATTTCCAAAATGGGATGGAGTTTCAAGACAGAATCTTTTTTGAAAAAAATAAGATAATAATATTGCGCAATAAGTTAATTTTATAAATACAAGTTTTTTTAATTTATGACATTTGAACACAGAAAAATAACAGAAATTTTAAATCGATTTGAACAGTTAAGTCAAATTCCTCGCTGTTCTCGTAATGAAAAAGCTATTAGAGATTGGTTAATTAAATGGACAGAAAAAAACCAATTTCAGCATAAAGTGGATGAAGCAGGAAATTTATTAATTAAAATCCCCGCTTCGATTGGCTATGAAAATTCTCCAGTTGTCATATTACAAGGTCATCTTGACATGGTTTGTGAGAAAACACCTGATTCTAAGCATGATTTTACCAAAGACCCACTTAAATTAGTTTATGCTGGTGAATGGTTGACGGCGGATAAAACCAGCTTGGGAGCGGATAACGGTATTTCTATTGCGCTTACTATGGTATTAGTTTTAGACGATATGCTGGTTCATCCACCTTTAGAATTGCTATTTACCGTTGATGAAGAAAGCGGATTGATTGGAGCAGAACAACTGGAAGCCGATTTTTTTACTGGGCGTATTTTGATTAATATTGATTCCGAAGACGAAGGGAATTTTACTATTGGTTGTGCGGGTGGAATTGATACCCATTTTTCGATGCCACTTCGCTGGACAAACGATATTGAAGGGCAATTGGTTAAAATTAAAACTGGTGGCATGAGAGGTGGGCATTCAGGTATTAATATTAATACTGAGCGCGCCAATGCAATTAAAGTATTAGCACGTATTGTCCAAGTTTTAAAACAACAACTGCCGATTAAATTAGTTAATTTCAAAGGTGGAACAGCGCACAACGCTATTCCCCGTGATGCGGAAGCCTTATTATTTATTCCAGCAGATAAATTTGAAACAACACAAACAATTGTACAACAAGTAGAAAAAATTATTCAAGCCGAATATAAAAATACCGAATCAAATTTGTTTATTAAAGCCAATTTAAGCGATGATAAGCCTAAACAAAGTATTAGCTCAGACAACACCCAAAAATTATTGGATAGTATTTTCATTTGTCCGCATGGCGTACTCGGTATGTCAATTGATATGAAAAATTTAGTTGAATCTTCTACTAATTTAGCCAAGGTTGAAATTAAAAATCAAACTTTCAATCTTATGACTAGTCAAAGAAGTTCGGTGGAATCAAAACTGGATAATTTAATTGAACAAATGGAAGCATTGGCACGTTTAATTGGAGCCGATATTTATACTAATAATCGTTACCCTGCTTGGCAACCCAATTTAAAATCACCCTTGCTAAATCAAGCAATTACAACTTATAAAAAATTATTCGATAAATCGCCAAAAATAGAAGCACTTCATGCTGGACTTGAATGTGGCACTATAGGTAATAAAGTACCCAGTATGGATATGTTATCTATTGGACCTAATATTAAATATCCTCATTCACCTGATGAAAAAATTAATATCGCCAGCATTGCTAAAATATATGATTTATTGGCAGCTTTGCTTAAAGAATTAAAATAATTAAGGACTTATTATGTACGCAATTTCTTTGCAATCGGTTAGTAAAACTTACCGTTCTTATGCGCATGGTTGGGATCAATTATGGGAAATTTTAACTCACAAAGTACAAGTGCAATGTTTCCACGCTGTACAAGATTTAACTTTGTATATTCCGCATGGACAAGTTGTCGGCGTTGTTGGGAAAAATGGTGCTGGTAAAAGCACATTGCTTAAAATAGTCGCTGGAACTTTATTGAGTGATGAAGGTGGAATTTGTGAAATATCGGGACGAGTATCGGCTTTATTAGAACTTGGTTCTGGTTTTCATCCTGATATGACGGGCAGAGAAAATGTTTTTCTATCTGGGGCGATGATGGGATTTTCTGTCGAGCAAATGAATCAGGTTTATGATGAAATTGTTGATTTTTCTGGCATTGCGGAATTTATGGAACGCCCGGTTAAAACTTATTCTTCAGGTATGTTTGTACGTTTAGCTTTTGCAGTAGCCACTTGTGTTAAACCTGATATTTTAATTATTGACGAAGCCCTTTCGGTAGGAGATGGTGCATTTGCTCGTAAATCATTTGATCGTATTATTGAATTTCAAACTGCTAATAAAACCATATTATTTTGCTCTCATTCTTTATATCAAGTTGAAAAAATATGCAATCGAGTTATTTGGTTAGACAAAGGTAAAATACAAATGGATGGCGAACCAGCCGAAGTTTTAGCTTCTTATAGCGAGTTTCTAACTAAAAATGATTCTAATTCATTATCGTCTAAATTAGAAACCATCCCCATTCAAAAAAAATCACAGATTCAAAAAAAACCACAAATATCAAATAAACAAGGACGAATTACTCACACGGAAGTACATATTGGTAGTCAAGTAGGTGAACAATTAACCTTGCATAGCAAACAAAGTAATTTAATGATTGATGTTGATTTTATTTATGATCCCAGCCTGTTAGTTCCATCTGTGGCGGTTACTATTATGCGTAAAGACGGTTTATTGGTTGCTAGTGCTTCAACTCATAATGATAAGCAAATTATTTCCCACCGTGCGGATGGAACTGGACAAGCTCGGATAATTTTCTATCAAGTTCCTTTATTAAAGGGCAATTATTCTGTTGATATTTATTTGTTATGTGAAAATGCGTTACATCTTTACGATCAAGCTTTGGCAGTTAGTTCATTAACTGTTTTACAGGAAGGAATTGAGCAAGGGGTGGTGCATTTACAGCACGAATGGTATGTTGATAAAGGTTGAAAAATTAGAGAGGAAAAATTAATTTGGCTAGAGGTGGAGTTGAACCACCGACACGAGGATTTTCAGTCCACTGCTCTACCACCTGAGCTATCCAGCCTTTTTACTGATTTAGAAATAATATCTTAGATTTGATTAAATGTCAAGAATTTTTTCTAAGTTATTTATAATTTTAAGTTATCCATTTGATTTTACTAAACTTTTAATTTCAATAAAAATCAGTTTAATCATAAAGCATAATATGTCCAATTTTTTGCGCCCAATTTGCAAAAGCAGGAATCGTAAATAATTTTTGTCCAACAACTCTTTGTAAATCAGACACCAACATTACGCCCATTTCTTGAGTTTGTAAACTGCTGGCAAAATTAAGTAAATTGCCATAAATTTCATCTATATTTGCTGCATTTTTAGCACGAATTGCCTTGCCAATTAAAGCGGATACAATCGCATATTGCAAATCAATTTCATCTGGAATTGCTACAATTTCTCCTCTTAAAATTGCTGCCAAATCAGGAATATTATCCAAATGAGCGATAAAAGCGTGTAATTCAATTCCAGCGGCTGAACCAACACATGCTTGTAAACTACCCAATAATAATTCGGGATAATTAGAAAATTTTTGCAAGGCTCGATGGGCAAATTCCCAAGAACGTGGCGATGGAAAAGCGGTTGGATTATAGGCTGGGTCAAAATCAAATAACAATTCAGGGCGAAACCTTAAAAAAGCAATGATTTTATCATCAATATTATTTTTATATGCCCAAGCAACCCAATCGTCTAAATGCACTTCAAATTCAAAATGGGAAAAGCGGTTTGCTAGTGGACTGGGCATGGTATAAGTAACTCCCCGATCACCTTGCCGATTGCCGGCTGCAATAATCGCCCAACCTTTAGGAACTTGGTATTCACCTAAACGACGATCAAGTATTAATTGATAAGCGGCTGCTGATACGCTCGGAGGGGCGGAGGTAATTTCATCTAAAAATAAAATACCGTTATCCCCATGGCGTTTTGCATTAGGCAGCATGGATGGTATTGCCCATTCTACTTGTTCTCCCGAACGAAAAGGAATACCCCGCAAATCACTGGGTTCCATTTGTGATAAACGAACATCAATCACAGGTGCATTATGTTTAGCCGCTATTTGGGCAACTAGTTGTGATTTACCAACTCCTGGTGGTCCCCATAACATAACTGGAGTATGATGTCCTTCATAAGTGCTTAAAAATTCACGTTCTAAAATAATACCAATTTGAGCAGGGCGCATGATAAATTATATCTATATTAATGTATTTAGTTTAATGTTAGTTTAGAACTATTTTTTATTTATCCTAAAATAGGTGCTAAGATTTTTTTCGCTTCAGAGATGGAAATTCCTTTCCGTTGCGCATAATCTACTAATTGGTCTTGGAGAATTTTTCCAGTGCCAAAATATTGCGCTTGCGGATGGGAAAAATACCAACCAGATACGGAAGATGCTGGCAACATAGCAAAACTTTCGGTTAAAGTAATTTCCGCCTGTTTATCTGGCTGAATTAAATCCCACAAAGTTGCTTTTTCACTATGTTCAGGACAAGCTGGATAACCTGGTGCAGGACGAATTCCTTGATAAGCCTCTTGAATCAATTCTTTATTAGTCAAATTCTCAGTAGGAACATAAGCCCAAAATACTTTACGCACTTGCTGATGCATATATTCAGCATAAGCTTCGGCAAGTCGATCGGCTAGGGATTTTAACAAAATACTATTATAATCATCATTTTCCTGTTCAAAACGGGCAACTTGTTGTTCTAAACCAATACCAGTCGTTACCGCAAATGCACCAATATAATCACTAATTCCCACTTCCTTTGGAGCAATAAAATCAGCTAAACACAAATTAGGCTTATCTTTTTTCAAAATTTGCTGACGAATATGATGTAAAACCGCCTTTTTTTCCAAACGTTGCTCATTAGTATAAAGTTCAATATCATCAGCCACACTATTAGCTGGGAAAAACCCAATAACTGCCTTAGCTTGCAACCATTTTTCTGCAATCAATTGATCCAACATATTTTGGGCATCATTGAATAAATTGCGGGCTTCTTTCCCAACAATTTTATGCTCAAGAATTTGTGGATAGCGTCCCGATAATTGCCAAGTTCTAAAAAACGGAGTCCAATCAATATAATGACGTAAAGTTGCTAATGACGTATCATCAAATACTTTAGTTCCCAAAAAAGTTGGCTTTGGAGTTTGATAATTTTCCCAATCAATGGCACATTTATTTTGCCTTGCTTCCACTAAACTGACTTTTTTACCCTGATTTTGCTTATTTTTCCTAGTTTCACGAATTTCCTCATATTCGACTTGCAATTGCTGAGTATATTTTGCCTTCAAACTAGCCGACATTAAATTCTGAGCAACTCCAACTGCACGAGAAGCATCAGTAACATAAATAACAGGATGGGAATAATTAGGTGCAATTTTGACTGCCGTATGCACCTTAGAGGTTGTTGCCCCACCGATTAACAATGGAATCTCAAAATTTTGTCGTTGCATTTCCTTAGCAACATGCACCATTTCGTCCAAAGATGGAGTAATTAATCCCGATAAACCAATCATATCGCAATTTCGTTCACGCGCTGTATTTAAAATAGTTTCTGCTGCCACCATTACGCCCAAATCGATGATTTCAAAATTATTGCATTGCAAAACTACACCGACAATATTTTTCCCAATATCATGCACATCGCCTTTTACCGTTGCTAATAGAATTTTACCTTGCGTTTGAAAACCAGTCCCTTCACCTTTTTCCTCTTCAATATAGGGCATTAAATGTGCAACCGCTTTTTTCATAACTCGTGCTGATTTTACCACTTGTGGCAAAAACATTTTACCTTCACCAAATAAATCCCCAACCACATTCATGGCATCCATCAATGCACCTTCAATCACGTGCAAAGGACGTTTTGCTTGCAACCTTGCTTCCTCAGTATCTGTTTCTATATAATCGGTAATTCCCTTAACTAAAGCATATTCTAAACGCTTTCTCACTGGTTGATTCCGCCAAGTCAAATCTTTTTTATTTTCTTGAACTTGCCCACTATCTTTATATTTATTGGCAATATCTAGTAGCTTATCAGTGGCTTCTGGATGCCGATTTAACACAATATCTTCAACACCTTGCCGCAATTCTTCAGGTAAATTTTCATAAATAGCCAATTGACCAGCATTAACAATTCCCATATCCATACCAGCCTTAATGGCATGATAGAGAAAAACTGAATGAATCGCTTCCCGCACTGAATTATTGCCTCGAAAAGAAAAGGAAACATTGGAAACGCCTCCAGAAATCAGACAATGTGGTAATTTCTGTTTAATAACACGGGTCGCTTCGATAAAATCAACCGCATAATTATTATGTTCTTCAATTCCAGTGGCAACGGCAAAAATATTGGGATCAAAAATAATATCTTCAGGTGGGAAATTTAGTTTTTCAGTTAAAATTTGATAACAACGCTGACAAATAGTAATTTTTCGTTCTTTAGTATCTGCTTGACCTTGTTCATCAAATGCCATCACAATGACGGCAGCTCCATAATACCGAACTAATTTGGCTTGTTTAATAAAATTTGCTTCACCTTCCTTCAAGCTAATTGAGTTAACAATACCCTTACCTTGAATACACTTCAAACCCGCTTCTAAAATTTCCCATTTAGAGGAATCAATCATAATTGGGACTTTAGCAATATCTGGCTCGGAAGCAATCAAGTTCAAAAACTGTGTCATAACCGCCTTGGAATCCAAAAGCCCTTCGTCCATGTTAATATCAATAATTTGCGCCCCATTTTCAACTTGTTGACGTGCCACATCTAGGGCTGCTTCATATTGTTCTTCCTTAATTAAGCGTTTAAACTTAGCTGAACCAGTTACATTGGCACGCTCGCCAACATTAACAAATAAGGAATCGGACGTAATGGTACAAGGTTCAAATCCAGCAAGACGACAGGCTTTAGGAATCGTAGGTAATGGTCTTGGTGAAGAAGTCTCAACGGTTTCTGCAATCGCCTGAATAAAACTGGGATTGGTACCACAACAACCACCCACAATGTTAAGAAATCCACTTTGCGCCCATTCACCAATCTCTTGAGCCATTTCCTGTGGTGTTTCATCGTATTCCCCAAATTCATTAGGCAAACCCGCATTGGGATGGGCGGAAATATAGGTATTGGCAATTTTAGAGAGTTCTTCAATATATTGGCGCAATTGCTTGGCTCCCAAAGCACAATTTAAACCAATACTAATGGGGTTGGCATGGGAAACTGAATTCCAAAAAGCCTCTACTGTTTGTCCCGATAAAGTTCGCCCAGAACTATCAGTAATGGTTCCCGAAATCATAATTGGCATGGAAATGGCGTGATCGTCAAAGTATTTATGCGCTGCAAAAATAGCCGTTTTAGCATTCAAAGTATCGAAAACGGTTTCAATTAAAAGTATATCCGCTCCACCTTCCACTAAACCGTGAATAGCCTCGTAATAAGCCTCCATTAACTCATCAAAATGAATATTGCGGAATCCAGGATTGTTGACATCTGGAGAAATGGAGCAGGTGCGATTGGTTGGTCCTAATATTCCAGATACAAAACGGGGCTTTTCAGGGTTTTTTGCTGTTATTTCATCAACGGCTTGGCGAGCTAATTTTGCTGATTCAAAGTTGAGTTCATAAACCAAGTCTTCCATTTGGTAATCAGCCATTGCCACTCGAGTAGCACTGAAGGTATTGGTTTCAATAATGTCAGCACCCGCTTCGAGGTATTGAGTATGAATTTCCCGAATAATTTGTGGTTGCGTCAAGGTTAATAGGTCATTATTGCCTTTGACATCGCACTGCCAATCTTTAAAGCGTTCGCCCCGATAATCGGCTTCTTGTAATTTATGGCGTTGTATCATGGTTCCCATTGCGCCATCAAGGATGAGGATTTTTTGGTTTAATAAGGATTTGAGGGTTGTGAATATTTCGAGGTAAGACATGGATGTTTCCTGTTTTGTTTAAGTTTGTCTGTGATTTTTTTGATAGGCTATGATTTCTTTAAGATCGCCCTCATTAATCACAGTCTATCATAGAAATCACAAAAATCATAGTTTAGACAATGAGTTTCAGACAAGATTAGGCAGAATTTAAGGAGTTTTAGATAATTTCATCTATTTCTTTAAATATTG
>JAGLFE010000317.1 GCA_023144675.1 Thiomargarita sp.
TAAACTTTAGTGGGATAGGTTCATGCTTTTAAGTGATTTATCCGTTTAAATATTTCTACAACAAAAATGGAATAAAAGTTTTGCTATTAGCACAATACTGTTTATAATCTGAAAACCTTTTTATTAATAATGATTCCTCATATTTAGCTTTAATAAACATAACAACTAATAACATTAACCAAATTGATAAGTTAAAATATGAATAAGCAGACCACATAGCACCCAAACCAAATAAAAGCACACTGGAATACATGGGATGACGAATATATTTATAAGGAGCTTTAGTAACCAAAATACTATTAGGTTTAACATCAGGCACAATATTAAAATTCCCAATCTTCATAGCAACGACTGCCCATATTCCTAAACTTGAACTAATAACATATAGAATAATACATATCCAACAATTTATTTCCAAACGCATATTGCTCATTAAAATAATAAGTAAGATAAATTGTAATATTACTAAGCTCCAAGAAAATATCCGTATTTCTTTGAAAATTTTCATGATTTTTGATTTTTTTCCTGTGTTTTTAATACGATATTAATTTATTTTAACATGAATTGTTATTTATTAATTTATACTAATATTCAAAATATATATTTATGATTTTAGAATTTTTTATAAAAATATTAGGAGTTTCATAATGTCAAATCGTATAAAAATAGAAGAAATTCAAAATGTACTAGCAAAAGCAGAGCGATTACATACCGAACGTGAAATATTGGAAGCTATTGATGAAATGGCAATTGAGATGAATGAGCAGCTAAAATATAAGTATCCATTATGTCTCAGTGTTATGATTGGTGGCTTAATTTTTTCTGGACAATTATTACCTCGAATTAATTTGCCAATGGAAATTGACTATATTCATGCAACTCGCTATCGTGGTTCTACATCGGGTAAGGAACTTCACTGGATAAAAAAAGCAAATACTTCTATAGCTGACCGCACGGTTGTTATTATTGATGATATTTTGGATGAAGGTTTAACTTTAGAAGCAATTATAGAATATTGCCAAGCAGAGGGAGCTAAAGAAATACTAACCGCCGTACTTGTGGAGAAACAATTAGATAAACGTCCAGGATTACAAAAAGCTGATTTCACTGGCTTAATTGTACCTAATCGCTATGTATTTGGTTATGGCATGGATTATCAAGGACAATTACGTTATACTCCAGATATTTATGCTGTACATGGGTTGTAATATTTTAGGCAATCCTAAATCAAGTAATGATTGGGCTAAAATGTAGGTCGAGTGCAACGTAATCCAAGCTACATAATTATTTACTTTGTTTAGAACTACCAATTAATATAGCCAACAAGCAACATAATGTTTAGGTGATTGTTCTTTTAAAGGGGGAATATTGTTTAAACATTTATCCATTTTCACAGCACAACGGCTATAAAAACGGCAACCTGCGGGGTATTCAAGTGGCGTGGGTACTGTGCCTTTAATTGAAATTAAGCGTTTCTGCTTATGAGTTGGCAAAGCCTTTAATAAAGCTTGAGTATAAGGATGCAAAGATTCCTTGAATAAAGTATTAACCGTTGCATATTCCACAATATTACCTGCATACATCACAATTACTCGCTGGGCAAAATAAGCAACTACGCCTAAATTATGCGTAATTAATAAAATACCCATGCCAATATCACTTTGTAATTGCTTTAGTAATTGTAAAATTTGTGCCTGTATAGTTACATCCAAAGCGGTAGTCGGCTCATCAGCAATTAATAATTCTGGTTGACAAGCTAATGCCATTGCAATCATAATCCGTTGTTTCATACCACCAGATAATTCATGCGGATATTGGTTAATACGCTGACGAGGTGAGGAAATACCTACTTTATCTAATAAACGTAATACTTTCGGCAGTGCAGTTTGTTTAGTCATAGCAAAGTGGTGAATTAGCACTTCACTAATTTGATGCCCGATGGTAAAAACTGGATTTAAGGAAGTCATTGGCTCCTGAAAAATCATACCAATATGTCGCCCCCGAATTTTTTGATACTCAGAATCAGCTAATTTTACCAATTCCTGTTGTTTCAACTTAATACTTCCTTGAGTAATAATACCAGGTTCTTCAATCAAACCCATAATACTTAAAGCAGTTACTGATTTACCGCAGCC
>JAGLFE010000318.1 GCA_023144675.1 Thiomargarita sp.
TTTATATATATAAAGAATTATAAAAAACTTTAAATTTGGCTTAAATTATAAGGTTTTTTAGAAAAGATTATTTTATTATGTTGCTAGATATTTTGAACGGTAGGCGAAATAGGCAATTAAGCTACAAGCATAATTTATTTGATTTCTAAGTTTATTATTGCGACTTGAAATAAATTTATTCAAGTTATTTTCCATATTTTATTAAGTTATTTATTGACCAAATATAAAATAGCTTAGTCAAAAAAAACATCAAATTATAAAAAATTGGCAATATTCTGTCCTTTTAATTGCCTATTTTAATAAATTCTAATTGCTAAATTATTAAACAAATGGTAGTTTTGTCTATAAAAAATTTAAGTAAATAGCTTTCAAAAATTGAATTACTATTTATTTAAGTTTATTTGTGCAAGAGATGATTATGATTATAAATAACTCAAAGAATAAAAAACCTTCGATCCCACCGATTCCAAGTAATATCCAAACTTCAAATAGTTTAATGATTGCTTTGGAACCCCGAATTTTATTTGATGCGGCGGCGTTATTAACTGCAACTGATGAATTTCAAGACCAAGATGCGGCTCAACTTGCGCAATCGACTGAACTGGTCGCAGAAATGATCGATTCTGCTAATCAAATTCCAGCAGAAAACGAATTATTACAAGCCGCTATTGAGTTAGCAATTTCTCCTG
Source organism: Thiomargarita sp. (assembly GCA_023144675.1). Classification (GTDB taxonomy): domain Bacteria; phylum Pseudomonadota; class Gammaproteobacteria; order Beggiatoales; family Beggiatoaceae; genus JAGLFE01. The sequence goes on from JAGLFE010000318.1 coordinate 690, forward strand.
ATTATAAAGGACCTTCTTTTACAGATAGTTCTCAAGATTTGGATTATGATTTAAATATTGAATTACGCACCACAATAGAAGCAACGCAAAATATTCCTGAAACTGATGATTCATCGCAACCAGTTATTGAACTAACTGCACCGCCTGAGCGTAATAAAGAATTAATTTTTATTGATGCGGGGATAGAAAATTATCAAACGCTGATTGATGGCATTCAAAATCCTGATGTAAATACCAAACTTGAAATCATAATCATTGATTCTAATCAAAATGGTATTGAACAAATCACTTCTGTTTTAGCTGATCAAAATCAAAATAGTATTACCGCCATTCATATTCTCTCCGAAGCCAGCGAAGCCAATTTACAATTGGGCAATATTCAATTTGATCGTTCTGACCTTTATGCCAGTGATACCAAGACTTTAGTGAGCCAATGGCAAACAGCTTTTGCACCCGATGCCGATATTTTGCTTTATGGTTGTAATGTGGCGGCGGGCGAAACTGGTATTGCCTTTGTCGAACATTTGAGTGAATTAACTCAAGCGGATGTGGCTGCTTCCAATGATGTTACTGGTAATGCCGAACAGGGCGGTGATTGGGATTTGGAAATTAGTACTGGTTTGATTGAAACT
>JAGLFE010000319.1 GCA_023144675.1 Thiomargarita sp.
CGGGAATTTATTATGGAAAATCAAACTGGCAAAGCTACTTTTAAAGCCAAACGTCGTCTTGGACGTGAACACCAATTAGAGCAAGTTGGGGCAAAATTACGTGAAATGATGCCTTGGATTGGTAAAAATCGTTTAGTTGATAAAGATAAAAATTAATGTCTAAACTGTGATTTTTTTGATAAAATATGATTTAATTTTTAGGTAAGAAAACATAAGGGAATTAAATCACAGTCTATCAATTTAATCATAAAAAATCACAGTTTAGACAAGGATTCTAACTCTTAATTTGCATTTATTATTAAGTTTACCAGCAATAATAATCAACTTCATAAATATCAACAGGTTTTCTATATGACAGATGAAATAGACGAATTGCCAGAAAAATCAAGATTAAGCAAAGGGATTTATTTATTACCTAATTTATTTACCACTGCGGCTTTATTTTCAGGTTTTTATGCCATTATTGCTGCCATTAATGGACATTTTGAAGCAGCAGCAATTGCCATATTCATCGGCATGATTATGGACGGATTAGATGGACGAATCGCTCGTTTAACTAACACCCAAAGTGCTTTTGGAGCTGAATATGATAGTTTGTCCGATTTAGTATGTTTTGGATTAGCACCGGCGTTATTAATGTATGAATGGTCATTATCTTCATTAACTGAATTATCTTATTTATTAGGAAAATTGGGTTGGTCTGCCGCTTTTTTTTATACTGCTATGACCGCCCTACGTTTAGCTCGTTTTAACACCCAAGTAGGTGAAGCAGATAAAGCTTATTTTCAAGGTTTAGCTAGTCCAGCGGCGGCGGCGGTGATGGCAAGTTTTGTATGGCTATGTGTGGATTGGCAGATAATAGATGGTGCTGTATTAGCTTTACCAGTGTGGATTATTACTGTTGCAACTGGAGCTTTTATGGTGAGTAGCTTTCGTTATCGGAGCTTTAAAGATTTGGATTTAAAGAAACGAGTGCCATTTTTTAAAATATTAATTATAGTGATGATATTTGTGTTAATTTTTATTCATCCGCCCCAAGTTTTATTTTTGGTTTTTTTGGCTTACGCAGTTTCAGGACCAGCAGCAACTTTATTAAAATTATGGCAACAGCGAACTGTTAGTAATGTTGGAAAATAAGTAATTGGTAGTCCTAAACAAGGTAGTGGTGAATAAAATTAAATAATATCAGCAGTATAAAATACCAAATAGGTTCAATATGATTTGGAAGCTTTTTAGAAAAAGAAAGTGTTTTCCGAATTAAGCTTTTGGTTGCTTGAATATCTCGACTACCAATATAAACACCAACAGTTTCAACATCAAAGGCAAGTCAAATCCATTGTTTATTGCCTTTATTCCGACACTCCGCATAACCATTTAGTAATTACTCAGCAAAGACTTTACAAGTTATGGCGATACATATTAAAACTGGAACAATGCACGATCCGAAATATTACCAAAGCAAATAACTCAAATACCTAGGTTTAGTGGCGGGAATGTATGATGAACTCGGTATTGGTAAACTGATAGACCAACTGATTTTTCAAGATATTAATAAGCGTAATATTTCTATTGGTCAAGCTGTCAAAGCAATGGTATTAAACTATGTTACGTGATGCTTAACTTTTTCTGAGTGATTGAATTTTCAGTTTTAAATTTTTGGTTAATACGGATAATGAATTTACCCAGCTAAGAAAATATAATGAGTTAGA
>JAGLFE010000032.1 GCA_023144675.1 Thiomargarita sp.
TTAGAAAAAGAGGCGCGTAATGCCGATTCAATTACTGCCTTCAATTTTATAGCCGTAAATGAAACCCATCGTCTTTTTCCTTACGACCAAGCAGTTTTTTTTACCATTTCCCCAGCAGTTAAAATTACCGCTGTATCGGGAGTGTCAACAATTGATAATAACGCACCTTTTATGCGTTGGTTACATAATTTGCTTAAATATCATTTGCAACAAGTTGAGAAAACTCGAAAAATCGCTTTGATTGAACCAGTAAATGTTCCAAAATTTATTCAAGATGATTGGCAAAAATGGACACAGGGTAATATATTATGGTGTCCTTTTATTCATAAGCAAACTGGGAATATTGAAGCGGGATTATTACTGTTACGGAAAAAGAATTGGCGGGAAGCGGAAATTACTTTGCTTAATTATTTGATTGATGCGTATAGTCATACTTGGGCAAGTTTACAAAAATCTTATCTGCGTAAGCCGAAAAAATCATGGCAACGGTGGCTATTTCGTATTTTTATTATAATTGGAATTATAGCCAGTACTCAAATTTCGGTGCGGGAATCGGTATTGGCACCAGCGGAAATAGTTGCGCAATCGCCTTTAATTATAACCGCTCCGATGGAAGGCACAATTAAATCAATTTACGTTCAACCGAATCAAGTGGTGGCTTTAGGCGATAAACTTTTTAATTTAGATGATACGGTGCAAAAAAATCGTTATATGATTGCCCAAAAAACTTTAGCTATCGCCCAAGCGGATTTATTACGTGCTGAACAAAAGGGTTTTTTTGATTTAGAAAGTCGTGGGGAAATTGCTTTATTAAAAGCTAAAGTGGAAGAGCGTAAAGCTGAATTGGAATATGTGGCTGCTTTGTTAAAACGCTTGGTTGTACACGCTGAACAAGCAGGAATTGCGGTTTTTACTGATGCCAATGATTGGTTGGGAAAACCAGTTAATGTGGGTGAAAAGATTATGTTTTTAGCCGATCCAAAGTTGACTGAAATTCAATTATGGGTTCCCGTGGCGGATGCGATTAATCTGGAAGCAGATGCGGTTACGGAATTATTTTTAAACACTGACCCAACTAATCCTTTAGCGGCTAAACTTTATCAAGCTAGTTATGAAGCTGATTTAACACCAGATAATTGGTTGGCTTTTAGAGCCAAAGCTCGTTTTATTAGTCAAGATAATTTGCCTAGAATTGGTTTGAAAGGCACTGGGAAAATTTATGGCAAAGAGGTGAATTTATATTATTATTTATTGCGCCGCCCATTAGCAACAATACGCCGAACGCTTGGTTTGTAATTGTAAAAAATGTAGCTCGGGTTAGTTTATTTAGTGCAATAGTGTAACCCGATAAGTTATTTTTAATAATTATACGGCAGGATGAGCAATAATACGCCAATCTTGTCCAATTGCGGTAATATTATCAATTTTAAGCGGAATTTGTTGATTCATATATTCAATATCAGGCAAATTAAATAATCCCCGAGCTTTACTACCCATCAAAGTAGGAGCCATATAAATAACCATTTCATCAATTAATCCTGCTCGCAACATCGCCCCGCTTAAATTAGCCCCCGCTTCAATTTGTAATTCATTGACTTCATATTTTTCAGCCAGCGTATGGCAAACGGTTTTTAAATCTACTCTTTTTTCTGGTTCAGAACAAGCAATTACATGGGCACCAGTTTTTTCTAACGTTTTTTTAATGGTGGTATTATTAGAAGAGGTAAAAATAACGGTTTGACCAGACAAACTTAGCATCCGAGCATCGGTTTTCATACTCAAAAAAGTGTCAATGACTACTCGCAACGGTTGTTTAATTTCTTTGGCTTTGTTGGAGGAATATAATTCGCAGGGCAATTCATTTTCACGCACGGTTAATTGCGGGTCGTCGGCTAATACGGTTCCAGCTCCGACCATAATTGCTGAACTGCGAGCGCGAAAACATTGGACATCACTGCGAGCTTCTTGGGAGGTAATCCATTTGCTTTCTCCCGAGGACATTGCGGTTTTAGCATCTAAACTCATAGCTAGTTTACAACGAATATAAGGACGATTATAGCGCATACGCATAAAAAATCCTTTATTCAATTCTTCAGCTTCTTGGCTTAAAATACCAGTATCAACGGCAATATTTGCCTTCATTAATTGCTCAATGCCCTTTTTAGAAACCAGTGGATTTGGGTCGGTGGTTGCAATAACTACCCGTGTGATACCAGCTTTAATCAAGGCATCGGTACAGGGCGGCGTGCGTCCATGATAGCAGCAGGGTTCTAAAGTAACATAGCAAGTTGCCCCAGCGGCTTGTTCTTTTGCCATTTCAAGGGCATAAATTTCGGCATGAGATTCTCCAGCGATTTGATGCCAACCTTCGCCTATAATTTTCCCAGCATTTACTATTACGCAACCAACTCGAGGATTGGGGTCAGTACTCCATAAACCACGTTTAGCCAGTCGTAAAGCGTGGGACATGTAATAGTGATCGTTATGTTCTTCTTGAAACGAGGAGTTTTGGGTATTTGGTATATCAAGCATAGACGGGAAATTGTTTGCACATTTCTAAGACGTTAGTTTTTATTGTTTGTTGCACCGTAGTATTTTCAATATCATCAAGAATATCGCAAATCCAATGGGCGACTTGAGTTACTTCATTAATGCCTAAACCTCTGGTGGTCATGGCTGGCGTGCCAAGGCGTAATCCGCTAGTAATAAATGGTGATTGAGGGTCGTTGGGAACGGTATTTTTATTTATAGTAATATTGGCTTGTTCTAAAGCATTTTCAGCTACTTTTCCAGTTATATTTTTTTGAATTAAATCAATTAAAAATAGATGGTTATCCGTACCTTTGGAAACGATATTATAGCCCCGTTGTAGCATAATATTAGCCATGGTTTGGGCATTTTTAATAACTTGTTGTTGATAAGTTTTAAATTCAGGTTGCAGAGCTTCTTTAAACGCTACTGCTTTAGCCGCAATAATGTGCATTAATGGACCGCCTTGAGTGCCAGGAAAAACTAGGGAATTTAGTTTTTTTTCAAGTTCGGGATTAGATTTAGCTAAAATTAAGCCACCACGTGGTCCGCGTAATGTTTTATGGGTAGTGCTGGTTGTTACATCGGCGATTGAAACGGGACTAGCATATAAATCAACTGCGATTAAACCAGCAACGTGTGCCATATCAGCAACTAAATAAGCATTGACTTTATCGGCAATTTCACGCAATCTTTGCCAATCGACTATTCGCGAATAGGCACTAAAACCACTCATAATCATTTTCGGTTGATGTTCAATGGCTAATTTTTCTACTTGTGCATAATCAATTTCTCCTGTTTTGGTATTTAAACCATATTGAATTGCATTATATAATTTACCAGAGAAATTTACTTTAGAACCATGGGTTAGATGACCTCCATGTGCTAAGTTCATACCTAAAATAGTATCGCCAGGTTGCAATAATGCCATATAAACTGCCGCATTGGCTTGTGAACCGGAATGAGGTTGAACATTGGCATAATCTGCGTTGAATAATTGTTTAACTCGATCAATTGCGAGTTGTTCAGCCGCATCAACAAATTCACAACCGCCATAATAGCGTTTATAGGGATAACCTTCGGCATATTTATTGGTTAATACTGAACCTTGCGCTTGAAGTACACGAGGACTTGCGTAGTTTTCTGAAGCGATTAATTCCAAGTTTTCTTCTTGCCTAGTAAGTTCGGATTGCATTGCTTGCCACAATTCAGGGTCAAAATCTGCAATATTTAATTCTTTTGAATACATAAATTATTTATTATTATCCTTATAAAATATGAAATGATAACATTTTTATAAGACAAAACGCAACTTTTTATCACGATAAGTTTACTCTTTTTATTTTTTAGTAAGTAGTATTTTTTTCTAATTTGGGATGATGATGCAAATAATTGGCTAGGTAGTCCAATCCGTGATAGCTTTGTTGTTAAATAATTTGAGAAAATTATTCAATTAATTAAAAATCATGCTAATAAATAAAAATACAATTATGTGTAAAAATTTATTTTAAGGTAAATTATTTATTTAATTAAATAAAGGCTAAATATCAAATAATATTTATGAAAATAAATGAAAAAAAACTTGTAATTTTAGTTAAGGTGTGATTGAATGATATTCACTTTCTACTTATGGAATATTAAGCTATTGAAATAATATAAATATATCTTTATAATAAAGATAAGTTATAAAAATAGAGCTTAGAAATAAAAACCAGTCTTTATAGCAAAATTTATTAAAAATGGTTTTAGAAGAAAATTAACTCCAAAAAAGCTAAGTTCCTTAAAAATCAGGGGAGAGTTTTTGGGGGGGGGTTGGATGAACTAGCCATAAAATGCTAAAATTCATTTCAGTAAGTAATTGAATTATAAGCAAAAATAATCAAAGCAAAAACTATGCCAAAGAAGCTAACTTTATCCACTTTTTTTGTATTGTTA